>QNAF01000337.1 GCA_003641405.1 Candidatus Zixiibacteriota bacterium
GTCACTGCAGCGATTGTACTCATGTTCTCGATATCATTTTACTTCAAAGGCGATCCACTCCCACCGAGCCTAGCGCTGTTCTTCAAGATATCTGTTGGCGCAGGTTTCATAGTTGGCATCGTGCGGATAATTCGCAGGTTCAGTAATCTCTATGTGCGTACCATCAGTTCACCGGACGATCATTTTTCGCTCTGGCTGTTGACCGCCTGGTTTGCGCTCGGATTCCTGGCAGCGTCAAACGACATAAGCGAAAGTGAATGGCAGTCATATTGGTTCTTCATACTGGGTTCTTTCTTCCTGGTATATGTTCCCTTCTCGAAGATATCGCACTATTTGTATTACCCTTTCACCCGCTTTTACCTGGGCAAGTCACTCGGAAGGCGGGGGGTCTTTCCTTACAAGCGAGTGCAATCTTAGACAACCGGTGAGTATTTCAAGAGACGGAGATAACGATGGCAACCAGAACTAGATCACACAAAGCAGAAAAAGTTATCGAGCGGATGGGCAAGAAGCTCAACCGTCAGATGGTAGGCTCACTGGTAGGTTGTGTACATTGTGGGAATTGTGCCGAATCATGCCACTATGTGTTAGCCAATCCAAGTGACCCTACATACGCTCCTGCCTATAAGGCGGACAGGATCAGATCCATCTTCAAGCGGCACTTTGACTGGACCGGTCGGCTGTTCCCGTGGTGGGTGCACGCAAAAAGCATACACACCGATGAAGAGCTCGAAGAGCTAAAAGATATCGTGTTCGGTAAATGCACCAACTGCAGACGATGTACTACCAACTGCCCAATGGGAGTTGACTTTGCAACATTCAACCGGATGGCGCGTGGCCTGCTGGTGTCGGTCGGCGTCATGCCCGAAGGTGTGGCCGTGGTCTCCAAAGATCAGTGGGAGATCGGCAACCAGATGGGCGTATTAAAAGAGGACTATGTCGAAACTTTGGAGTGGCTGTCCGAAGAAATGCAGATGGAATACGGCGAGTCGTACCCCGGCATTCCGATCGACAAGATGAACGCCGATGTAGTCTATTCTATCAATCCTCGTGAAGTCAAGTATGACCCCCGCACAATATCCGATGCCGCGATGATCTTCAACGAAGCCGGCGAAAACTGGACCATGCCTTCCGAGGGGTGGGACATGACCAATTTCGGTCTTTTTTCAGGTGATGATGATCTGGGTGGTGCAACTGCACGTCATCTCTATGAAAAGGTGTTGGAGCTGAAAGGGAAGAAACTGATTATTTCGGAGTGTGGTCACGGTTATCGATCGACTCGCTGCGAAGGACCGAACTGGGCACAGATGGATGTTGATTTCCCGATGGAAAGCGCTGTTCTCACCATGATGCAGTACATCAAAGAGGGGAAAATCAGGGTTGACCCGACTAAGAACGACATCCCAATCACTTTCCATGACTCCTGCAACTACGGTCGAAGCTGCGGCATGACCGAAGAGCCGCGGGAATTACTACAGATGGTCTGCACTGATTTCCGGGAGACGTATCCGAATCGGGCCGAGAACTACTGTTGTACCGGCGGTGGCGGGGCTATGTCGATGTCGGAGTATACTCCCCAGCGCTTGAAATCGGCGAAAGTCAAAGCCGATCAATTGAAAGCAACCGGAGCCAAGATAGTCGTCACCACTTGTCACAACTGTGTCGATGGGCTGGCCGACCTGATTAAGCATTACAAACTCGATATGCAGGTCACTCAACTGGTCAACCTGGTCGCCAAGGCTCTTGTCATCACTACTCCGAAAGTTGAAGAAGTGCCCGCTGAAGCTGCACCTGTCATGGCGGAAGCGACCGCGCTGGCCGGTCGCCGCATACTGGTGGCTGACGATGAGCCGGATTTTGTCACATTTGTGTCTACTGTCCTTGAAGACAACGGCGCAACTGTCATGAAGGCTTCCGACGGCAACCAAGCGTTTGCCATGGCCAAGAGCGAGAAGCCCGACCTTATCACGCTGGATATCTCCATGCCGGGCAAGTCTGGTGTCGAGGTCTTTGAGTTGCTACGGAAGACCGACGAGACGTCGCAGATCCCGGTCTGCATTATCACTGGCAAGCCGGAGATGAGACAGTTACTGTATGATCGACCGGTGCCTCCGCCCGAGGGTTACCTTGATAAGCCGGTGGATGAAGAAAGTATCCTCTTGAACGTAAGGAAGGTTCTTAAGTTGGCCACCGACTAGTAAGGCCAACTTTCACAAGACTGCAGAAAGGTTAGCAATGGATCGTCCGCGCCGCAGGTTTTCGGATAGAATATTCGATGCTATGCCCGGATATCTGACCGTTCAGGATCGTGACTTTCGGATTATCGAAGCCAACGATTCTTTCCGGGAAGATTTCGGTGACTACGGTGACAGATATTGCTACCAGGTCTACAAGCAAAGGCCCGAGCGATGCGAGGATTGCCCGGTCGCTCGGACTTTCGCCGATGGCCAAAAGCACCGTAGCGAAGAGCTTGTTACCACTCTGGCTGGCAAGCAGGTTTCGGTATTAGTATACACGACGCCTATTATAGATGACAACGGAGACGTGTCCGAGGTCATCGAGATGTCAACCGACATCAGCCAGCTCAAAGAGCTTCAGATGGATATCCGCACAAGTCGCCGGAAATATCGTCAGTTGTTCGAGGAGGTTCCCTGTTTCATATCGATTCAGGACCGGGAACTGAATATTGTTGATGTCAACCGGATGCACCGTGAAACATTCGGCGTTGGCTTTGGCCGGAAGTGTTACGATGTATACAAACATCGGACCGAGGCCTGCATGCCTTGCACGGTGTTGCAAACATTCCAGGACGGAGAGTCACACAGTCATGAGGAGGTCGTGACTTCTCAGTCGGGTGAGTCTATCAATGTCCTGGTACTTACCGCACCGCTGCGCAATGGTGATGGTGAGATCGACAGTGTCATCGAGATGGGCACCGATATTACGAGAATCCGACAACTTCAGGACAAACTTGCATCGGTGGGGTTGCTAATCGGTACCGTATCACACGGTATCAAGGGGCTGCTCAATAGTCTTGACGGCGGAATCTATCTGATCAACTCCGGTCTGAAGAAAAACGACACCACCCGTGTCGATAAGGGCTGGAATATGGCCCTGAGGAACATCCACCGTATCCGTTCGATGGTTATGGATATTCTCTATTATGCCAAGGACCGCGACCCCAATTGGGAGCAGATATCAGTCGGTGAGATCCTGC
Organism: Candidatus Zixiibacteriota bacterium; assembly: GCA_003641405.1. Lineage (GTDB taxonomy): Bacteria > Zixibacteria > MSB-5A5 > GN15 > FEB-12 > B22-G1. The sequence goes on from QNAF01000337.1 coordinate 3,218, forward strand.
AAGACGTTTGCAAAACGATGACCGACCGAGCAGAGAAAGTCGATGTCGAAATCGAGTGTGTGGTTGAGGGTACGGGCCGCTACGAAGGTGACCGGCAAATGATCCGTTCCATGCTGGTGAACTTCATCGAGAATGCCATCGACGCCTGCCGAATCGATCAGAGCAACAAGCCTAAACACCATATCAAGCTTGAGTTGCATGATCTTGACGATGGTATCCAGTTTATCATCAGCGACAACGGCATCGGGATGGAC
>QNAF01000338.1 GCA_003641405.1 Candidatus Zixiibacteriota bacterium
CTTCCTTGATGGCGCTAAATCCTATGGTATTGAAGCGAAGCTTGTAATGGACCCGACCTTGTTCGGTACTGCTGACTGTTATTTTTTAACAGATGGTGTGTTGCAGGTTGTAGATTACAAGCATGGCCAAGGCGTTATCGTATCCCCCATCGAGAACAAGCAGATGCTCACTTACGCAGCGCTACTGCTGGTGGATGAGCAGAGCGGTATCGAGGCTAAGGACGTGTCGAGCGTAGTGCTGACGGTCATTCAACCGCGTGGCCAAGGCGTGCCTGTTGCCTCGTGGATATGTACTACTGAGGACATTTACCAACACCTTGGCGAAATGATTCGCGCTGTTGAAATAGCTGAGCAAGTCGACGCGCCGGTTAAATTAGGCACGCATTGTAAATTCTGCACCGCTAAGCTCAACTGCCCAGCATTACAAGCTGCTGAGCGCGGGGTAGCCAAGTGGGATTCACGTGACCTTGACCCGGACTCGCTTGACGAGATGCTGGTAGCAGCGAAAGCGCTTGAAGGTAAAATCAAAGATTTATTCACCTACGCTTACGATAGGCTTGAAGCTGGCGAGAAGATTACCGGCTGGAAGCTTACTGCAGGGCGCAAGTCACGCGTGTGGGCTGATGAAGCTGCGTTCGTTCGCTGGGCTAAAAAGAATGGTAGGATGAACAAAGTTCATTCGCACAAATTACTGTCCCCTGCACAGGTGGACAAGGCATTAGGAGAGGAATACCAAAAAGTATCCCGCTTCGTCGAAACACGGGAAGCCAAGCCTAGCTTGAAGCCCGAGTCAGCGCCGGGAGAGCCGGTGGAAAACCCCATGGCAGCATTAGCTGCTCTGGGTCAACGTCTAGGTCTATGACCTATTAATACTATTATATAAGGTAATATATCATGTCAGAAAATAATGTAATCGCGTTCAGTAACGCATCAAACCTACCCTCGGACCCTGCAGCGCTTGCCAATTTGGGTGTAGCTGCGTCAACCATGGCCACTGCTGGCGATGGTGTCGACATCTTGCGCCTATTGCGTGATGGTGCTTGGGTGTTCGGTGCTGAAAACATCGAGCCTGAAGAGGACTCTCGCTGGGCAATCAACCCTTACTCGTTCAAGCACGGGCACATCGCTTGGGCTGACAGCAAGGTACATGGTGAAATCATGGTGCCAATCATGCAGCCGATGCCACCGCGTAGTGAGTTAGGCGACGCCCCTGAAGGCTGGTCAGAGCAAATTAGCTTCCTGCTCCAGTGTGTGGGCGGTGAAGATGAAGGTCAGGTAGTTGAGTTTAAAACGACTAGCGTAGGTGGTAAGCGCGCCGCGACTAAGATGGCTACGTCCATCTCAGGTCAAGCTCAGGAGAACCCTGAGTACGTGGTGCCAGTTATCGTCTTAAACACGGATAGTTATCAGCATAAAAAATACGGCAAGATTTACACGCCTATTTTCGATATCGCTGAGTGGGCATCAATTGGTGACGCGACGGATAAGGTTGAAGCTAAACCTGAAGGTCGCAAGCGTAGTAGATAGTAGACGTTAGTTTTCCGCGTCTATTTTTGGCCCCGTTAGTTCGGGGCCTTTTTTTCTTTGGAGTCACCACCATGGACCAACGCCACGTACATATCGATATAGAAACCAAGTCCCCGGTTAACTTGAAGACCGATGGGGTTTACAACTACGCCACGCATCCAGACACTGACGTCTTGTGCATCTGCTATGCCATTGATAACGGCCCTGTTAAGCGATGGGAGCCGCGCAAGCTCTTCCCAACTGAGTTACAAAACGCCCTCGAAGACTCAATTTGCTGGGCGCATAACGCTGCGTTCGAGCGCCTAATGTTTGAGCATGTAATCCTGCCAAAGTACGGCAAACCTTGTACCCCTAACTGGCGGTGTACCGCGGTGCTATCGCGAGCCTATGGCTTACCGTCAGCGTTGGGTGATGTAGCACGCTTCATTGGCTTACCTGCGCAAAAGTCTCACGCTGGCCAAGCGCTGATTCGTAAAATGTGCATACCTGATAAGCATGGTCACTTCCAGTGGAGCGAGAACTTACTCGCCGAGATGCTCGACTACTGCGTTCAAGATGTTCAGGTCGAGCGTATGATTTACCTGACCTTGCCTGATGTAGTGGATTGGTCCGCATACGCTATGTCCGAGCGCATTAATGACCGAGGCATACTCGTTGACGTTGGCTTCGCTGCTCGCGCGGCATCATTTGCTGAAGCTGAGAAGGCCGATATTAAGCTGCAGTTTAATAAACTGACCGGCTTTAACTCACCGGGCTCAACCTCCTACACCACTCACCTGCACCAGAAACTGCTCGCTCACAGCAATGAAGCGCATAACCTTGCCCACTGGATGTCATCATTACGCCTTAAAGATGGCGAGATGGTCGAGAAGTTGTCCTTGGCGGGTGATATTGTTGAGGCGCTACTTGAGCGCAGTGCGGACTTACCCGCTGATGTCGTGACTGCGCTTGAGCTTAAGCAACGCTACTCGCGCTCATCGTCTGCTAAGTTCGCCACCATGGTGGCACGCGCTGGACCTGATGGCCGGGTGCGAGGCTCATACTTATTCCTCGGCGCCTCAAAGACCGGGCGGTATTCTGCCCGCGGTCTTCAGATGCATAACATGCCGCGCGATACTGTTGATGACCCGGAAAGCTACATTGTTGATGGCGAGCCGCTATCACTTGAGGTGCTACCTGCATTAATCAGACCCACACTTTACCCACCTACTGGCACGAGTTACATGTGTAGCGATTGGGCGGGCATCGAGGCTCGCGCCTTGCCATGGCTGTCGGACATGAAGCTACGCAACCGCGGCGTGATTAACCTGTTGGCGTTATTTCGCCGTGGTGGTGACGTCTATGTTGAGGCGGCTACTGATATCTACAAGGTCGAGCATAGCGAAGTTACCAAGGTGCAACGTCAAGTCGGCAAGGTGGCCGTGCTGTCATTGGGTTACGGTGGCTCGCTTGGCGCCTTTAAGTCCATGGCTGCGGGGTATGGTGTTGAGCTTGAGGACGAGGTAATCGAGGCCGTTGTAGCCAGCTGGCGTGAGAACAACGCGTGGGCTACACGCTTTTGGAAACAGCTGGTAGCTGCGGCTATCGCTGCAGTGACGGTGCCCGGTAGCATTCACTGGTCGGGGCGTGTCTATTGGGTGATGGATGGCGACGTGCTCTATTGCACCTTGCCATCAGGCAGGCGCCTCGCTTACGCATCGCCAAGGCTTGAAGCACCCGCAGAAGCATGGATGGGCCCTCAGTTGTCTACACTAAAGGCGCCAATCAAACCTGCAGCTGATGCTACCGAGTGGCCTCGCGAGCGCTCGTGGCGTGGCCTGCTTGCGGAAAATGTGTGCCAAGCAACGTGTGCGGACATACTGACATCTGCGCTGATGGAGGTGGATGCGTGGTGTATGGGTGAACACATCTCTGGCCTGCAACTTGTTGGTCATA
>QNAF01000339.1 GCA_003641405.1 Candidatus Zixiibacteriota bacterium
CAGCAGTGCTATCAGCATGACGGCTACGACAGCAACAGACCCCTCCGGTGTCCAGTATTACTTCGATGAGATAACAGGCGGCCCCGGCAGTACCGACAGCGGCTGGCAGTCAAGCACAAGCTACACCGACAGCGGCCTGAACGCCAGTACTCAGTACACCTACACCGTAACAGCACGTGACGTGAGTCCAAACTATAACGAAACCGCTGCATCAACAGCCGAGTCGGCAACAACGCAGGCACCGCCTGTGTTCAAATTAGACTTCGGTGTTGTAAATAGTGTAGGAAGCTCATGGACTAACGTTACACTTAGCCAGAGCTATACATCACCGGTCGTTGTTGCTGTTGCTAATTATGATAACACTTCCGACCCTGCTGTTGTGCGTATCCGGAACGCCGCAGGCAGCAGCTTTGATGTCCGCGTTGACGCTGCCGGTGGTACAACACCGAGCGGTATTGACGTGCACTACATGGTTGTTGAAGAAGGTGTTTACACGGTAGCCAATGACGGCGTAAAGATGGAGGCTGTTACATACAACTCCACCGTTACCGATGAGAACAACTCCTGGGTCGGTCAGCCTCAGACCTACAGCAACAGCTATACATCGCCTGTCGTTTTAGGCCAGGTGATGACCTACAACGACCCTGCCTTTTCGACCTTCTGGTGCTACGATGGCAGTAGCAAGGGTACTCCTCCGAGTGCTACTACCCTCAGTACAGGTAAGACCGTAAGTGAGGATCCCGTAACTACCCGTGCCAATGAAACGGTCGGTTACATCGTTATCGAAGCCGGCAGCGGCTCGATGGCCGGGACCAACTATGTTGCAGGTCTCGGTGCAGATACCATTAAGGGTGTTGGGGATGCACCGCCTTACAGCTACTCTATCAGCGGCCTGAGCAGCGCCTCGACAGCGATTGCATCACTTTCTGCGATGGACGGCGGCAACGGCGGCTGGGGCGTTCTGTATGGCGCAAGTCCCGTCTCGGCTTCGGCTATCAACCTTGCGATTGATGAAGATGTTGCAGGCGATACCGAGCGCAACCATACGACCGAGCAGGTCGCCTATATCGTCTTTGAAAGTGCGGCACCGCCTGATACGACTCCGCCTTCGCCGGACCCGGCAACGTTTGCCTCAGCGCCTGCTGCTATCAGCGATACGGCTATCAGTATGACGGCAACGACAGGTACAGATGCATCACCTCCGGTCGAGTACTACTTTGATGAGACCAGCGGCAATCCCGGCGGAAGCGACTCAGGCTGGCAAACGAGCACAAGTTATACTGATACCGGCCTTACCGCCAGTACGCAGTACACTTATACAGTCCAGATGCGTGACAGCTTAAATAATACAGGCACCGCATCGAGTCCTGCAAATGCTACTACTGATCCAGCCCCTGACACCACACCGCCGACGCCAGATCCGATGACCTGGGCGGCTGTCCCAAGTGCGGGCAGTGATTCTGCTGTCAGCATGACTGCTACGACGGCTACAGATCCGAGTGGTGTCGAATACTACTTCATGGAGACCAGTGCCAATCCCGGTGGTTCGGATAGCGGCTGGCAGGACAGCACGAGCTATACCGACACAGGCCTTACCGGCTCAACGCAGTATTGCTACGAGGTCCAGGCCCGCGATAAGAGCGTAAATCAAAACGCTACAAACTGGTCAACGAATGAATGTGCAACTACACAGGCCACACCTGATACTACACCGCCGGCGCCTGACCCGATGACATGGAACAGCGCTCCTGCTGCAGGTGGAACGGACAATATCTCCATGACGGCTACAACGGCGACAGATCCCTCTGGTGTCCAGTATCTGTTTGACGAGACTTCCGGCAATCCCGGCGGCTCTGATAGCGGCTGGCAGGACAGCACAAGCTACACTGACACAGGTCTGAATGACTCGACACAGTATTGCTACAGGGTTCAGGCCCGCGACAAGAGCGTCAATCAGAACGCAACGGCCTACTCAGCGACTGAATGTGCAACGACCGATGCTCTGCCTGATACGACACCGCCTTCGCCCGACCCGATGACATGGGCGAGCGCTCCTGCTGCGGCAAGTTCCAGCCAGATTGATATGACAGCTACGACCGCGACCGACCCGTCTGGTGTGCAGTACTTCTTCGATGAGACGACCAGCGGTCCCGGTGCAACCGACTCAGGCTGGCAGACGCCCGCAAGCTACTCTGACACCGGCCTTGATGCCGATACGCAGTACACCTATCGCGTACAGGCCCGTGATATGAGCGTCAACCAGAACGCGACCGCCTGGTCAACATCCGAGTCTGCTACAACCCCGACATCCGGCTGGACGCAGATTATCTATGACGACTTCGAGGGCGGCTGGGGCAACTGGAACGACGGCGGCACCGACTGCCTGCTCTACACTGAGGGCACATACGCCCACCAGGGCAGCAACGCCATAGATATACAGGACAACAGTACGCCCCCGGCTTCGACAACCTATACTGATAACCTTGCCTTAGCAGCCTATGCCGAGGTCAGGGTCAGCTTCTGGTACTACCCGCTCAGCATGGATAACGCCGCCGAGGACTTCTGGCTCGATATATCGACCGACGGAGGCTCCAACTGGACACCCATCGAAGAGTGGAATAAAGGCGATGAATTCGAGAACAAAAACTTCTATCCTGATACTGTGACTATTACAGGTTACACCTTGACGAACAACACACAGCTTAGATTCCGTTGTGATGCCTCGGGTAATGCTGATGATATCTATCTCGATGAGATCCTGGTTGAAGCAAGCGGCGAACCGACACCAGATACTGACCCCCCGACGCCGAATCCTGCTACATTTGCTTCAGCTCCAAGTGCCGATAGTTCTTCTGCTATCAGCATGACGGCTACGACCGGAACCGATGCGAGTGGAGTCGAGTACTTCTTCGACGAGACTTCCGGCAATCCCGGCGGCTCCGACAGCGGCTGGCAGTCGAGTGCAAATTACACTGATTCAGGCCTTACTGAGAGCACTCAGTACTGCTATCGCGTACAGATGAGGGACCAGAGTGCAAACCAGAACACCGGCTCCTGGAGCACAACCGACTGCGCCACAACCAACGCCGGCGGCACCTGGACCATGGTCGATGATAGAGACGCCAGTGTTACCTATACCGGTACGTGGCAATATAATGACTACGCACAAGCCTATAATGGTACAACAACGTGGAGCTATCCAAACGGTATTGGTTTTGAATTTGCTTTCACCGGTACAGGAGTACGATACTATAACTTCGACTGTGATGCCGGCACTGTAGATATTTATATCGACAGTGAGTATAAGACTACCATTGATTCTACCGGCAGTTGTAACGCAAGCGTATTGAAATACGAGAATACCTCATTGTCTTCAGGCCCCCATACGCTGAGCGGAACGGTTACCAGTGGTGAAACTGAAGTGGATGCCTTCGCGTATTTTAACTGATG
>QNAF01000340.1 GCA_003641405.1 Candidatus Zixiibacteriota bacterium
CTGCAAATAAGTTGCGAACGCATGCTCACCGGCTTCACGGAATACTTTGTTTTCATTGGTTTCACCATGCGCACAAACCGATTGATTCCCCAGCGTTCGACAACTTCATTTGCCTGTTGGACTAAACCGCTTCGCGGTAGGTAGCTGAGCGGTCATCGTTTCTGCGGGCTGACTTTCGAACTGGTCACACATTCCCGATCAGCAAATACCGAACTGACCACCAAGCAGACTAGACAGACTCCTTCATGAGCGGTGGTGTTTCTATGGGAACATCTCTCTCTCACTCACTCACAAAGGAGCCTGTCATGACCAAGCTGCGCCAGCGGATGATCGAGGATCTCCGCATCCGCAACTACGCCCCGAAGACTATCGATGCCTACATACGCTGTACTGCTCAATTTGCGAAACATTTCGACAAATCGCCAGATCAGTTGGGGATCGAACATGTGCGTGAGTATCAGATCTTTCTTGTCGACACCAAGAAGGCCTCATGGGCCATCTTCAATCAGACCGTGTGCGCATTGCGGTTCTTCTACAAGGTGACTTTGAAACGCACAGAGATCATCGAGCACATTGCGTTCCCGAAGCAAGAGAAAAAACTCCCAGTAATTCTCAGCACCGAAGAGATCGCAAGTCTCTTCAGCGCTGTTACCAATCTGAAGCACCGCACCGCCCTAATGACGATGTACGCTACAGGCTTGAGACTCTCAGAGGCTCTGGGGCTTTCGCCAACCGATATCGACAGCGATCGCATGGTTATTCGTGTGCGGCAGGGCAAGGGTAGAAAAGACCGCGACGTCGTGCTCAGCCCCTCACTGCTCACCACATTGAGAAACTACGCGAGAATCTACCGGCCCACCAAGTGGCTCTTTCCTGGCAAGCATCCCGACAAACCTCTTTCCCTCACCACCATCCAGCGCGCCTGTGCACCGGCCGCCCGAAAGGCAGGTATCGCAAAGGCGATCAAAACCCATTCCATGAGGCACTGTTTTGCCACACATATGTTGGAGGCCGGTACCGATCTACGCACCATCCAGCTCCTGCTCGGTCATGCTAGCCTGCGGAGCACGGCCGTTTACCTCCATGTGGCGATCAATTCCCTGCAGTCGACGAAACGCACGCCCGACCTGCTGAAGCTCGCGGCCAAAGGTAAGACTCCGTCGTGAACCGACATCGGCCCGAGGTGGCCGATGTCTTCGCAAGCTCCGGATCCAACTACCAAGCGGCGTACGGCACCTCGGCGACGCAGCGACAAATCCTGCGCGATTTGGCCGTCTGTCGTAGTGCAGCACTCGGTGGTCACAAGGAGCAGTGCGAGCAGTGTGGACACGAAGAGATTTCTTACAACTCGTGCCGCAACCGCCACTGTCCCAAGTGTCAGGCGTCCTCGAGGGCACAATGGCTAGAGGCAAAGGCTGAGGATCTCCTCAACGTACCGTACTTCCACGTGGTCTTCACGCTTCCGAGCGACATCGGCCCACTGGCATTACAGAACAAGCGACTGGTATACGGGGTGCTGTTCCGTGCGGCCTCTGAAACCCTGAGCACCATTGCCAAGGACCACAAACACCTTGGAGCGAACATCGGTTTCCTCACCGTACTCCACACGTGGGGACAGAATCTTCACCATCACCCACACATCCACTGCGTGGTGCCTGGCGGGGGCATTGCTCTGGATGACAGCCACTGGGTGAAATGTCGAGAGAACTTCTTCTTGCCGGTACGAGTGCTGAGTCGGATGTTCCGGCAGAAGTTTCTTGCCTATCTGAGGGAAGCCTTCAACAACGATGACCTACGCTTTCACGGAATGCTCGAAACATTGGCCGAACGCAGGACCTGGTGCCGGCTGCTGGCGAAGCTGGGAAGCAGCGACTGGGTGGTCTATGCCAAACCGCCGTTTGGGGGACCGACACAGGTCTTGAAGTACCTGGCGCGTTACACCCATCGCGTTGCTATCTCCAACCGACGACTAGTCTCATTCGAGAACGGCAAGGTCACCTTTCGCTGGAAAGACTACGCCCACGGAAACCGCAATCGCACGATGACCCTTGATGCAGATGAGTTCATTCGCCGATTCCTCCTCCACAGTCTACCCAAGGGATTCCAGCGAATTCGCCAGTACGGATTTCTCGCCAACAGAGTGCGCGAGCAAAAACTGTCATTGTGCCGAGAGTTACTGAGTGACAGCAGTGACAGCAATGAAGCTGCCATGCCCGGTGATGGGGTCACTGTTGAGAATACGGAGAATGACGTCGAGCCATGCCGGGAAACCACGATGACTGAGGGAGTGTGTTCTGCGTGCCAAAAGGGCCGCATGGTTTTTGTGGAACTCATCCGACCCAGCGACTCGTGCTGTGACCAACGCTTGTCGTCACCACCGTTCAATACATCGTAGGAGAACCCATGCGCGATCATTATTCGATACAAGGAAAGGTGATAAACAGCCCGATGATTCCGTACGCCCAGAATCCGGTTTCTACTGATGGGCTCGCGCAAAAACAGCACTATTGCCGCATTCAACTTAAGATATACACCCTCTACTGCTTCACCATGCCTCCGTCCCACTCTCCGAACACACAACCGACACCCAGGCGCCGAAAACAATCCCCATAGCACAACGCGGTTCAGTCCAACAAATTGTATCCAGAATGCGCAACCAGAGTAGTCTGCTCTACTTCCCGTGCGCTCACCGACCGACTCAGGATAACCTTTACATCAGGCGAGCACTCAGGATACAATCCTATTCATTAGCTAGCGCTTCACGTCGGCTTAGTCGCGTTTCCAACGTCTGCGGTGACGCAGTGCCTCCCAGCAACTGCGAGGATCCACTATCCGCAGCGGCGCCGTCGATGCGATATCGAGCAGATCCCGATCACCAGTCACCAACAAGTCTGCAGCGCCATCAACGGCCGATGCCAGCACCCATGCATCGTCGGGATCACGAATCTTGAGTGGGAGCTGCTTCTTCGGCTTGGGCACAACTGTCTGATCCCGAAGCATCTCCTCGATCGCGGTTACCGTATCCTTAGGGACTCGGAGCTTCGTCTTCAGCACACGTCGAAGCTCCCTGATATTCACTTCTCCAGTCATGACCTCATGCTCAACCAGCAGATGCCGAAGGAGATCTGCACACAAACCGCGCGTCGCAAACGCACTTACAAGCACGTTGGTGTCGAGGAAGACCCTCACGACACGGCGTCGAAGACGTCTTCGTCGGTCAGATATCCACGCGCCTCAGCAAACGGAAGCACATCTCGACGCAGTTGCTCAAACTGGATCAGCGATACCTGGCGTTTGATGGCGTCGCGGACAACCTCGCTCCGTGAGCGTCCGGAGCGGTCGCAGACATCGTCCAGGCGTCGCTGGAGGTCTGCATCAAGTCGGATTGTTATCACATTGTTCATGTATGACAATGTATTACAA
>QNAF01000341.1 GCA_003641405.1 Candidatus Zixiibacteriota bacterium
ACCTTGCAGTGTCTCATTCACCGTCCATTCAGGTGAACTTACGAATACGAAGAATGAACAGAAGAGCGCTCCGAGAATGAAACTGACGGTAGCGTTGGCTGTCAGAAGCGAGGCGAGCATGCCCACTGACAGGAGAGCGGCTCCCATCAGCCAGTAGCCGAAGTAATTGCCGAACATCAGTCCTACGTCGGGACTTCCCAGCCAGAACAGCACAAATACATGGCTGAACGAAAACAAGAGCGCGGCCGAATAGATGCCGAGCACCGCTAAGTATTTGCCGAGCACAATTTCCGTATCTGTCGCAGGAAGAGTCAATAACAACTCATCCGTCCCGCGCTTGCGCTCTTCGGACCACGCACTCATTGTTAGCGCAGGCACGAAAAATAAAAGGATATATGGGAAATACGCGTTGAGTTGCGCCAAGTTGGCCAGGTTATCCGCAAAAAACCGTGTCTGCCAAAAGGCTGCGGCAGCACTCAGAAAAATGAACAGCGTAATAAACACGTAGCCGGTCGGGCTGCTGAAATACGACCTCAGGTCGCGCTTGCAGATTGTCCATACGATGTGCCAGTTGAGATTCATCACAGTCCCTCCCCAGCATTGACGGCGACACCATCACGACCGTAGTTGGTCAACTTGTAGAAAGTCTCGTCCAATGAACCTTCCTTAATCAGATCAGCAGGCAAACCATCGAATACTAACTTTCCTTCGTGAATCATCAGAACCCGCTCGGCAACAGCCGTAACCTCCTGCAGAATGTGGGTTGACAACAAGATCGTTTTGGTCTCACCCAGCTTTTTGATATTGCTGCGAAAGTCTCTGATCTGGTTGGGATCCAACCCGGCAGTCGGTTCATCCATGATCAGAACTTCAGGATCGTGCAAAAGCGCCTGCGCCAATCCCACCCGCTGACGATAACCGCGAGAGAGCTTGTCGATTGGCTTTTCGAGCACCGCCTGAAGAGCACACTGATCGGTCACGAACTCGATCCGGCGCGCCAGGAGTTTCTCCTCAAGTCCTCGGGCTTCACCAAAGAACTTCAGCGATTCCAGCGGAGTCATGTCGTCGTACAACGGTCCGTTCTCAGGCAGATAGCCCAGCTTCCCGGAAGCCTCTATCCGCCTATCGGACACATTCAAACCCGCCAGGAACGCAGAACCGGTGCTGGCTCCCATGAACCCTGTCAGGATTCTCAAAGTAGTCGATTTCCCGGCACCGTTCGGTCCCAGAAAGGCAACAATTTGACCCTTTGGGATTGAGAACGAGATATTCTCAATGGCCACGAAATCACCAAAGAACTTACTGAGCCCTCTGGCTTCTATCATGGTTGAAGATAATTGCTGATCTGTCATTAGCAGTCCTCTATCAGTCAGTGTACCACCCTGTCAATTTACAGGTGACATTCATTACAATCAGAAACAAAGAATAAGCGTTCTACCTATTGCTGTCAAGCTCGGCTGTAAACGCTTAGTCTATCACACGTTACGACCTGTGTAACGGCCATATCCCACACCAAGGGGCTTATTGAAAAAGTTCTATCCTTGAGTTGAGTCAGGTCCTTTCCCGCCAAAGGCGGGATGAGACCTGACTCTGTTCTGTGACATGATTTTACGTGTCGGGTCACAATTCCAGCTTTGCGGAATCAGGACCCAACACAACGTTGCTATGGACTTTCTCAACAAACTCAACACACACAGCCTATTACTTTCATTATATTGAGAAATTTCATCCAGGTTCCAGATTATTACCTGAGAAGAGTTTCTGCTATGGGCACCAAAACTCCTGTCTACCGGGATCGCTGTTCAAGCTTCTTTATCCGGCCATCCAGACGCAACAGATAGAGAAACAGTCCCAGCCAGATGACCAGCGTTACGATCAGAGCAATGTAGCTGCTTTCCACTTAGAAATCCTCCTCATATTGCTTGCGAACCAGGGATCTGGTACGGCATGACAGGTTGAACATCCAGAGAAACAAAACTGTGAACATTATCACAGACCCGCTGAGGATTAAGGCAACTATGCCGTCCATCTGAAATTTGAAATTCGCATCGACTATCGAATCCGACGGATGCAAAGAGGGCATTATCCGAGGAATGATAAATATCAGCAAGGGCACGGTGGCAAAGGCGAAGATTGAATATACTGCCGAAAGAGCTGCACGTTTTTCTTCATCTTCAACAGCATTGCGCAAAGCCAAATAAGCCGCGTAAATCAGGAGAAGCACAAACACGGTGGTCTCGCGAGGATCCCAATTCCAATAAGAACCCCATGTTTCTTTTGCGAAAATCGCGCCGGTCACGGTAGCCATAAAACAGAACACCAGGCCAAGTCCGGCTGCTGCTGCCGCCCTGTCATCTTCTATAGGCGATTTCGATCGAAGATAGCGAATGGAGAAGACCATTGACATCGTAAAAGCCAAAACACTTACCCAGGCCTGCGGGATATGATAGTAAAATATCCGGCTTGCCTCCCCTATCTGCTGCTGCGGTGCAGGGGTGACAAAGCTGGCCACAATGACCCCGGCCATCACTACACCTGCAAGTATCTTCCACCACATACCGGTCATACAACTCCTGAACGTTATAGATAACAACAAGAAAGCCAGACCTCATGCCCGGCGCAACTAATTTTGCCTGCGTATCCAAAACGCACTGCTTGTTGACTGCACGTTTATCAATCCATAGATTCGCTTGAGCTTGCGCCTGACACCCAGACGCACTGCCCGAACAGAAGGAGAAACGATGCAGATAAAAAAGATCGCACTGATTACCAGCGGAGGCGACTGCGGAGGCTTGAATGCCGTTGTCAAAGGTGCCGCTCAAATGGCTACACGCAAAGACATTACGCCTTACGTTATCCCCAACGGCTATGCCGGGCTCTATAACCTGATTAATATGGATGAACTCGTAGAGTTGTCACCGTCACGCGTGGACTCGTTCAGTATCGGCCTGGCTGGATCTGAAGCCGGCCATTCACGTGTGAAAATCTCCAAGATAAAAGACAGAAATAAGTACAAGCGCATCAAGGATGGTCTTGCGAAATTCGGAATCGACGGTCTTGTAATCAGCGGTGGTGATGACACCGGCTCAGTTGTGGCGGATCTGGCCGCTCGCAGGATACAATGCGTCCACGCTCCCAAAACCATGGATTTGGACCTTATGCCCTACTCGGTCGGCGGTGATTCAACCATAAATCGCATTGGCTTTTTCGTGAGTGAACTCAAGACCACCGGGCGTACCCACAACCGAATTATGGTTGTCGAAGTCTTCGGGCGCTATGCCGGACATACCGCCTTCCGCGGTGGTGCCGCCGGTGCAGCTGCCGCTATGCTTATCCCGGAAATACCGGTCGCTTTCGACGACCCCTACCGGCACGCCAAGAACGTCTACACCAAGAGAGTTATTGAGAGCGATGTCAACGCCG
>QNAF01000342.1 GCA_003641405.1 Candidatus Zixiibacteriota bacterium
ACATATAGCTCCGCAGCACCGGTTAAAGGGCTAAAAGAGAAAGGGTCGCCTAAAGATGAATGCTGAAGCGACCCGCTTTTAAAGCCTAAGAATAGATAGTTTTTATACACCTCAATGGCGCTGGGTATATCGTCTGCCAATGGAAGCCCAGTAAAGATTGGGCATAAGCTAAAGCCATCAAAAGACATTGCTGTGCCGCTCCCAGTCACCCAAAACATCAGCATGTTGTCTGTCGGATCAAAGAAAGAATTATTAAGCGTGGAGGGGAAGTTGTAATTTACAAATACAGGTCGATCTAAAAAAGAACCTGCGGACAAGGCTATCTCTTCTGAAATGCCAGTGGTTGTGGCTTTCGTTACACCGCCAACCTGTAGCGCCTCGCCTGAAGAGAACGGGGTTCCTCCTAAGTTAAAGGTAAAATAACCCGTTACGTCCACCCCATAAGTGCCGCCTGTCTTTACAAATCGTATAACACTTTCCGATGCCCCGCTTGTAAGACCAGTCACGGTTACGCCATTAGCGAAATCGCCTTCCTCAAGGGTCCCTGCATCGAAATGAACAATGTCTGTAGATAAGATGGGTATCCAGCCATTATCACTCGATACATGTAATTCTGTTGTAGTGCCTTCTACCAGCGCGTAGGTCTTGCCTTTTAGCCGCCACACTCCGCGAACGTGACTTGTTACGTCTGGCGCTGAGATACCGTCCCTAAAATAGTTTTGAGCCTCCAAGTCCCATAACACATCTGTATCAGGGTCGGGGTGAATTGCGCTGAAAGTAGGGTCTTCCGTCACTGTGGAATTAATGAGAACGTCACCTAGCTCAAGCTGCCCCGTATAACTTGGCTGATAGTTCCAGCCAATAAGGTTTAAGTCTGTATCAATGCTGATTATATAGCCGACCGTTCCACTGATACTCGCGGTGAAAGTTGTTCCCACTGTCTCAAGCGAGGCGTCATCGACCTGCACAAGACTGTAAGAGTGCTCACTAGGTGATCTCTGACCGTCGTACCGCTCGTACCCAAGCATTTTCCGATACCCGCCCATTAGGTTGGGTTCGACATTCATTAGTTCTGTGCCAAAACCTTCGGGCACCGATATGCTGGGGGACTCTAAATCAAGCCCACCATGCAGCATTATTGTTTTGGTTTTTACATTAGGCAGGGTCATACGGCTTTAATCTGAATATCACTACCATCAGACCGGCCGTAGTATTGCTGCTTGGTCATTGTTTGGCTTGCGATTAGTTTACGCATCATTACTGAGTACATTTCAGCGCCTTGCTGCTTAACTTCCTGTGCGGATTCGTAGTTGCCGTAATACATTAGCGCTCGCGCAACAATCACTCTATGAAACTGTTCAGGGAAGTTAGGTACGTCCGCATCCACCGTCATAATTAGTGGATTTGTGAAGTAGTCGTAGCTGTACGTCCCTACCTCGTCTGGTGTTGGGTATGCTAATAAAGAGCCATCATTCTTTATCACAAACAGCGTAGGCGCCCCTGTGTGTGCAGGGTTAAGCCATACGTCTAAGTCTGCGTATTCTATTGTTTCAATAGTCTGGCCGTCTGAATCTCGGATGGTGTCAATATCCCAGATATGAAGGTCAACGGGTTTGGGGATGATATTAATTCCAATAGCCACATTGAACGTGCTATCAGCCTTTAGAAAGCGCCAATCGAAGTATTCATTCTGAACATCCTCGTATGCCTGCCGTGTCCATGCAACCATCCTTGCCCCCTCACCTGTCGCTCCAGTAACGGTAGGTATTCCACCACCTGCTACGGATGCCTCGCGGTAAGCCTCATTGACCAATTCAAGAAAATTCATAGTTCTTTTAGCTGCTCTCTTAATGCTGCGGCTGACAAATTACCTTTAAGCTTTACGTTGTAATTGTCCATCGCGTATTTAAGTAACTCTGGTCGGCCCATACTAGCGAATAACTCATCTTCTAAAGGTGCTTCGTTTGGTGCGTCTTTTAAAGCAACCGCTTGGGATGGTGTTTGGAGTTTGCCGCCAACCATTTTACCGAGAAATCGACCATTGCTTGAATAGGCGTTACCACCTTGAACCCACTTAACATTGTCGATAAGTGCGCCCAGATGAGTTGAAAATGGCTGCGCTTTATCCAGCATCGTCATTATCCTTTTCGCCATGCTTGATACGTTTAACACACGGCCGCTCTGCTTTTTCGCTATGCCCGACTACATGCGTACCGTTCAATCCAGTGTCCAGACTACCCGCAACATCTTTGCCTACGTAGTCTTCGTAATCTTCCGTTTGATGTATGTAACAATTTAATCCTCTAGCCATAATCTATCTCCTAAAAAAAGGGGTAGCGCTAACTACCCCCTTTCATTACTTCTTAGTTTTCCCACCGCGCTTACTACCAATGTTTCCATTGCTAATAGGGCGTTGAGTTTTTGCATTGGCGGGAGGGCTACCTTCCTTCCGGTCAAACTTTTGCTTGCCTGACAAGCCGTCTTCAATACTCATACATATCTCCAAATTAACCTTAAAAACCGGCTCCCATTACAGGAGCCGGAGTTCTATTACGCTGAATCCCATTTGATAACGCGAGCCTGAGCTTTAGTCTCAGCGCTAGTATCATCAGCATGAGTGATTCCAAACTGCTCGATAGCATACCAAGCAATACCTTTGCCACGACCATAATCATCGGGAATCTTACCGCGCAGTTCTAGCGGGCAAGCAATCGCTTCAGTAACAGTATCGGCACCGAAGAAATAAGCTGCATCCGCGTTAGGCTGCCCAACAATACTCCAATTTTCACTCGGAATATTAGTCTGCGTAACGAAGCGAATACCCTCATAACGACCTTTTTCACCGTTCATAATGCGAATCCAGCCTGCATCAGTGTATTGATGAATGCCCTCTAGCAAATCCAATACTGGACGCAGAGTTGTTGGACGCATAATTGCGATGTAATGCTCACTGTCGTAAGTAGGAATGTTACGTTCCTGCAAAGTATCAGCAATGATCTTAACGTGATCCAGCGACAATTCGTGTGTCGCTGTGCCGCCTGGAGTACCTGTATCCGTCAGCGCTGCTGTTGACTCGCCTGTTGATGTCATACGCAAAAGAGTTGCATCAAACTGTGCATGGGCCGCTCTATCAAGCGTCTTAGCTGCATCGTTTTTCAGCGTCTTCTGAATAATCTCTTTAACAGGATGCTCAGAAAGGTCGTCGTATTTTCCAGAATAAGGAACACTATTTCCGAATTCTGTCATTACTACGGAACCCTGAGTGACAGGAAAGGTCGTTGAAGGCATTCCTGAGCCTTCAGATCTTCCCGCTGTAAGCCCTGCTACCGCAGTGTCTCCGTATACGTTCCAAACATATTCTTCACCAGCGTTTTTACCTAGAGCGACTTCTACAT
>QNAF01000343.1 GCA_003641405.1 Candidatus Zixiibacteriota bacterium
CGGTCAGTCCAAAACTTTTCGGTCTCGATAATTTCTTTGGCAGTTAGCTCAACTTCACGTTGCTTGATGCCAAACGACATCGGGCTGAACAGTCCGTGATTGAGCGCGAACGATTCCAGATATCCGAATGGTGCCAGTCGGTCGTGGGCCATCAGGCGTTCACTTTTTGGGCGGGCTTTGTGGCGTGCGATCACGTAGTCATTAAGTCCCCAGGCGTCGAGAATCGCTACTCTCGGAAAGACCCAACCCGGTACGCCAGCCGACTGGCAAGCCATAGTGGGAAACTCTCCGGCCCGTGGCAGTTTCTCAAGAGAGCGCTCAGGGTAGCGGGCGCTCAGGTACTGGTAGAATACTTTGTGCTCCTGATGTCGCATGCAGACATGATGTTCGATCAGCCATGATTGCAAGTCGTCAAATGACCGGGCGTACCACTTGAGGCCGGAAGGGAACTCCGATTCAATCGGTACACGCATTATCCAGGTTTTGTTTCTCTCGGTCAAGTTCCTGGTCAAATCCCAGTGTGTCCACTGGACGGGCCATGATAACAATATGAACAAACCAAGCGTACAGGCGGTGATGATTGGGTCGGAATCAGAACGGTTTTGTAACCAGAGGAATGAGATGAAAATCAGCGGGATCAGGTAACTGAACACACGATACTCGAAATGATCGCCGCCAATTACGAAAGTGTAGTATCCGATATGGACAATGATGGTAGCTACGACAACAGCCAGGTGAAAAGATCGACTGAGGTCTGGTCTGTTGTCTGTGTTCACGTTGCCATGAGGAGCGACGTCGCTCTTGTCGGTCACGTCACAGTTCGATGTTTTGCCTCTCAGCCAGACAAACAGAAACCACAGCAGTGCCAATCCCCACACCCACAGGCCGTATTCCAGGATGAAGGACGCCAGGTACCTGGTGCCGGCTTCCGGCCAGGCGGCGACGTACTTGGCGTAGTAGGTGTTTGGCAACCACTCTCCATAGAAGGATAATCGCCAGGCAAGGTGCAGTACCGGTATGAGCAACGGTGCGATAGCCGGCAACCACTTCCACGGTGACTGGCCGGCCTTCAGTCTGCTACGAAAGCTCACTGCCACAATAAGCACTGTACTCAGAAGGATCAGCAGACCGTCAGGGCGCGACAGATAGACGAGTGATGCGGAACTGGTCAGGCCGAACAACCACAGACCGCCCCTTTTACGTGCAAGAACCGCGTTGGCCATCCAGAGAAAAAGCCAGAAGTTGAACATGGCTGTTTCCAATCCCGAGCTGGTCCAGGCCAGGAAAGTACGGTTGGTCAGTATTCCAAAAAGTACGAGTGCCAGAAAAAGGAGCCTGTATTTCGATAGCTGCCGGGTCAGGTTCATGCGCATAACAGTCAGGGTCGCCAGGAGCAATGTCATGAAGGAGAAAAACAGCGATAGATGATTGGCTGATTGAGACGGTTCAGCGCCGGTCACGCGCCAGACGATATCAAGTAATGCTACCCAGAGAAAACTGGTGTAGCCTTCGACCGGCCTGAACGGGGGAGGGTTCCAGACGTACCCCAAGCCCAGGATGCTATTGCTGACATATCGGAAAGCGATAAGAGCGTCATCGGTGAGGAACCAGAAGAGCTTCCAACCATAGTACAGCCCGATCATCGAGGCGAGGAGAATCAGTCCCAGCCAGACTTTCTTACTACCTGTCATAACAACCGTTGTCCCAAATCCTCATTCACATTCCGAAGAGCCGAAGATAAGGGGTGTTTGTCTTAGAGGCAACCGGCATGCTTGGAAGGGCAATACTCACCGGCTGGGTATCACATGCAGTTCTCTGCCTAAAACACTGCACACTTCATGGCCTGCAATCGTCAAGACCCGGATAAGAGGACTGTGCAACTTCCCGGAGACTTGCCCCGTACTATGAAGAATAGTCGTGATCTCAGAGTCCGGGTTGTTGTGACAAGAATGATGGAGCGAGTATGTTAGAGACTTTCCTAAGGACAATCTTTCGCTACCATTGGCGAAATAAGAGCTTCGCGCTCATCAATATTTTCGGTTTTGCAGTTGGTTTGGCCTCGTGCCTGCTGATTGGACTGTATGTTTTTGAGGAGTTCTCGTACGATCGATTCCACGAGAAAGCCGACCAGATCTACCGTGTGGTTATATCACACACGAACAGCGGCGAAGTCCGGGCGGTTATTCCAGGTCCTCTGATGGCACAGGCCAAAGACGATATCCCCGAAGTGCTGGACATGGCACGCCACGTCTGGTACTGGGTTCCCAAGATCGGACGCCTCAACGAAACCAACCCGGAAGATGAATCCGGTCTCATCAGGGCGAAGATGAGATTCGTTGACCCTGGGTTCATGCGGATGTTCAGTTTCGAGGTCTTGCGCGGTGATCCCAACGGTCTGGAAACACCGGCCGGGATAATACTGACCGAAACGACCGCAAACAAAATATTCGGCGACGAAGATCCGCTGGGCCAGCCGCTGAACATCCCGGTTTATCCCGAGGCGCACGTAGTTGCGATCGTCGCCGACCCTCCGAAACAATCGCACCTTCAGTTCGATGGACTGATGCCGGTCGATGTTAGCCTCAATGAGTACTGGTGGGACCACTGGAACCGCGAGTCCATGAACGGGTACCTGCTGTTACAGGAGGGCGCGGATGTCGACGCGGTCGCACAGAAGATGCTCGGTTTCATGAACGAACACCATGATGAGGGCTCGCAAATACCAGTTTTGCAGCCGTTGCCGGATGTCCATCTGGGTTCCAGCCATGTCGCCTACGACGGTCTCAACACGGATAAGAACGATGCTACGCGGGTGTACGTTCTCTTTGTCATTGCTGTTATGATCCTCCTGATAGCCGCATTCAATTTCATAAACCTCTCCTGTGCCCAGGCAGCAAAAAGAGCTCGTGAAGTGGGTATACGTAAGGTCGCTGGAGCGGGCATAATCCATTTGAGAACACAGTTCCTGGTCGAATCTATCATCATGACTATGATTGCCACGTGCATCGCGCTGGTGGTTCTGCAGATTGCCTTGCCATACATGGATGTCTTCCTCGGAAAGAGTGTAGCGTTCAGTTTGCTTGATCAACCCTTTCTTATTCTTTATCTGTTTGGTATTGCTGTGGTTATTGGCTTGATCACAGGACTGTATCCAGCCGTGCTTCTCTCCCGGTTTATGCCCGCTAGCGTGCTCAAGGGAGAGCTTGCGTCAGGACGCAGGGGGACAGGGTTGCGCAGAGTGTTTGTCACTGCTCAGTTTGCGATCTCAGTTGCGCTCATTTTCTGCGCGCTTGTGGTCACGGGCCAGGTCAGATTCATGATGAACAGAGATGTTGGTTTCAACCGCGACCGAATAGTCGCAATAAACCCAGAGAAGAACTCCCGTC
>QNAF01000344.1 GCA_003641405.1 Candidatus Zixiibacteriota bacterium
CCAGAGAGTAGTTGAGTGAGTTGTTGACGATTATGCTCCTGTGGACTCCCGCACCGCCGGCGGACACAACATACTTGGATATGTTACCGAACTGTATTGGGTTGTGAACATCTTGAAGCAGCGGGACCGTGAACAGCGTGACCGAATCACCCCAGACCTTGGTCTTAAGATCGTAAATCCTTGCATCTACACTTTCGTTATAATAACCTGTGTCCGGGTCGCTCGAGAAGTTTATGAGAAGGTTACCTGCATCATCGTAGAACCAGAAGCTCTGGTTTATTACGGGGTGCCTTATCCTCCATATATCCTTTGCATAACCCGAGAACCATACACCGATGTATATCTCGAAGCTCGTGTTGGTCGAATTGCAGTTTCCTGTCTTGTCGCAACCCGTGACGTTTATCGAGTATATCCCTATCTTGCTCGTGTTGGCGTAGTCGTAACGGAACACATACGTATCTTCATCCCTGTAAAGGAATGTCATGTTGCCGTATTCCGCGGTTCCATTCGGGTCGTAAACAACGATGCTCGCATTCGCCACACCACCCGGATCTGTGACATTCGCGTATATACGTGCGGTGGTGTTTGCCGGAACTCTCGCCGGGACGGATATTGAAATGCTTGGCGGTATTTCGTCTTTGTACACAACCGCCTTCGGTTCGACATCGTAGTAGGTGACATTCTGGTCCGGAGTCAGGGAGTAAATCGCAGTGACGTTAAGATCATATCCCCTCTGGAGCGAAAGAGCGGGGGCGGTGAAGTTTACATGCCACAGGCCTTCAGATGAGTTGTAATTCGCGGATGTTATGCTCACATACGTTTTCGTGGTGGAATTGTAAAGCGAAATGTCGAATGTTACGTTTTCTCCTATGTTCGTGATGCCGTAGGTCACATTCACCTTTACCTCTATTTCATCTGTGGGTGAAACATTGAGTTTTGGATTTGCTTCCGTGGGTGAGATGATATTCACGAAGTACGGATGAATTGTCAGGTTAAGGAATGTTTCGTGATAACTCGGGTCAGCACTTCCGTTATAGGTCCACATTATCCCTGTGTATGTTACGCGGGACTGCGTGACCGGCGCGTTGTATGTGATATTAATATAGTCCGTTTCCCCTATATCAAGTTCCATTTCGTCAGGAGTCCAGTCTATGTGAGTCCATATATCACCTGTATGCGGAATGACGGATAAGGTTACGAATACGTTTCCGTTGTTCCTCACGGTTATATCCCCGAAGTGACCCTGTGTTCCCTGTATAACCTCTCTTGTAATGTTTGACGGTTCCTGGACCCATGATATGTTCTCCGGGATGTTCACATAGATGGGGGATGAGTCGTTCGTCCCATCCCCGATTGCAACGATAGTTCCGTTATAATGACCTGCGGGGTAGTTCCACGGAACCGAAAGCGTAAGATTCACGGACCGGGTGGTGTTTGTGACAAGCACCGAAATGTTCTGCGGCTCGAAAGACTCGGTGAAATTGGTGAAGTTAGAGCATACGATCCCTTCTGTACAGTTGAATATCACGTTCGTTATGTTGGCGTTACCTGTAGAGTTCACGTTGAATGTCACATTCTTCTTGGTCCCGGCTGTTACGATGACCTCTCCTGTTCCCGGTATTCTGTCCTGAAGGTCGATGACAGGATTTGCGGTCACGTTTATAAGTATCGCGGTCGTGTTTATTCCCGGATATGATGTGTTTATGTTGGTCCAGTTGGCCGTGAGGTTCACGAAATATACACCCGGAGGCGTTGCTGGCGGTATGGATATCGCTGTCATGTTCGAGGAGTAATTCGATTTGTATATCGTCCCGAAGGAGAAGTTCACCGGCGAAACCGACCAGTTCTCCGGGTACGAAATGTTGAGCGTGACGTTATATGCCCTTGCGTGTCCAGCATTCGAGATGTTGAATTCTACGTGAATTTCCTCTCCCTGGTATATCGTTATGTTTGTAACATTCATTGAGGTTATGTTGGGTGATATCTCTATGGTCGTGTTTCCTGCCGCCAGAAGGTATATCACATCCGTGCAGCCCACTTGCGATGACGTGTCGTTTGCGCATATCCTCAGTTTGTGGTACCCGCTTATGTTTGTCCAGTAGGTGGTGTTGAATTCATCCCCGTTTCTGTCCATCATCTTCCTGTATATCTCTCCCGATTTCACCCGATAACCGAGCCATGACACATACGAAGAATTTATGACGCTTCCGCTCGCATTCTGGAACGTGATGTTGATTGTCTGATTCCCGGGAAGGGTGAAACTCGCCCCTGCCTGAACGGCGTCAATGGTGAAGTTCGTGGAGTTTTCGATTGACTGGTTCGAGACAATGAGTGCACCGTTAACCGTTATGTTCACGTAAACGTGCGAACTCTCGTTGTTGTATATCGTAATGTTGAAATACTGTATAACGCCCGAATAGTTCATTTCCTCTGTGTGGTTGAAGCCCGAATTATTCGCTGATATGATTTGCTTGAACACGCTAATGTAATTTATGTCGCCAGGCCTCTCCACATCTATCCATCCGCTGGCAACATCGATGTTGTCAATGATAGTTGCGTTTATGTGCACAGTTTCGAATCCCGCTTCGAATTCCATGGGTTCAATGGTATAGTTCGTTATATTTGGCGGAAGGTCTGTCACGTTGAGCCACAATGAAATCGTCTGCTCTACCGGATCAGCGGGAAGTGTATCATTCCTTATCGCAACAACTCCGTAATACAGACCCTCTGGGTAGCCCGCAGGGACGGAATAGGAAATGTTGATTGTCCTTATAGATTTTATATCCGAGGAGAATCCCTCAGGTGTGACCACAAGCAAAGGCCCTGCTGCCTCTCTCTTAACTGCCTCGAAGTATATCTTGACATTCCCGAAATTTGTTACATTCACCTTTCCTATCAGCCCGTTCGTGTTTGGCTGGGCAATGACGGTCGGGAAGGAATCGGGTGTTCTTGTCCATGAAGTATTCATCGGAACCGTCAAATTCAATAGGTGTTGATCTGATCCGTCATTACTAGAATTCACGACCACAAACGTCCAGTACACCCCCGGAGCGACACCTTTCGGAACATCCACCCACACATCAACGGTAAAGTTATAACCTGCCAGCAGGTCACCGCTTGCATTCGGGACAAGCGTGAGTTCACATGGTTCTTCGTAGAAGCATTCTGAATCGAAATTGCCCCCGGCATGGCTCAGTGTGATATCTTTCACCCTGTCGTTCCCGCTCGAATAAACTGTGAGATTTCCGACGTATGTGGTTTTGTCGTGGGGTGTTGTCGCATTCGTTCCCGGTTCCAGTATTTCTATTATCGGGTTTGATGCCACTACTACATATGTCGCATTAGTCACGAAAGCATACGTGCGCTCAGGATTCATC
>QNAF01000345.1 GCA_003641405.1 Candidatus Zixiibacteriota bacterium
GAGTTCTGTATCTTCAGGGAGACGTTGAATACCTCGTCCTCCCCGAAGACCATGCCGTTTGTCTCGTTTCCGTCCACTTCGGGTATTATGTCGAGTACCGAAACCTTCGGTTTGTAATACGCTCTGAAAGCGAGGGAATTCAGCGTTATGTTTGAGTTTCCGAGGTTTTCCACCTTTGCCAGGCAGTAGCCCGTTCCGTTCGGCGCAATCTGGCCCCGAAGAACGGAGACGTTCTTCTCCTCTGTGGTATTCAGATGGTATGAATGCACCACCTCAACCCACTCGCTCGAATTGTAAAGGTAGACCCTCGCAAGCGATTCGCTTCCGCTCCAGTTTATCTTTACAGTTCCTATCCTGTAGTCGCCCGAGGGGCATTCGAATCTCGTTATGAACCTCGAACCCGGCGTGACATTCACAGGGAACGAATCGAGCGGACCCGCTTCCTTCAGTTTGTACGCGATTACTGTTGTGTAGTTGTCATCCTCGTAGTAGCCCTGCGGCGTGGGAGCGGATGTGTTCGCGGTCACATTCAGCTTGTATGAATCCTCGTAGGGAACGAGGTCTGTGGCGTTGACGGTCCATACAACATTGGTTGTATTCTCCTGTCCCACCCCCGCGTGTATTGTTCCGAGATACCTGACCTCGGAGGGCAAAACCTCCCAGGACGGCGTCTGCAGACTGGCGTTCGTTCCCTCCGCGTCTCTACCGCGTATCCATATGGTCGCATTCAGGACGAATGGATTCTGCTCGAAAACTTCGTTCGGGGAGTATATCTGGGTGACGTTGAACTCGGGACACTGCATGTCGAGCGTGACATTCCATACATCGGAGTACGAGGATTTGTAATAGCTGTCGCTCGCCGCCACAACCATCCTCCATTTCTGCTTGCCGGGGTCGTACGTGCAGTCCGCGAGGAATTCGTAATTGGCATAACCGCTTGCATTCGTTGTCGTACTCCCTTCCACCAGATAGTTGTTGTCGTTTTGCGTCACCTCAACCTGTATGTTGGCAGAAGGCCACGCATTCGTTACCAATCCTCCCCTGTCAGTGTCGTTCACCAGAACTCTGAGCCATGTTGACGAGGTTTTGGTCGTCGTGGTTTCGTTTCCGTAAACGTGTATGAACTCCACATCATCCTTTTCCACAATGAACGTGTCGTCGTTGTTTATGTAGTCACCCGATGCGACCAGCGTGGTTCTGTTGTTCCCTTCCGTGTCCGTGGCGTTGAACTTGAAGTACCACGTCCCCACATCCGTGTACGTGAATGTTTTATTCCACGTGAGCATCTGGTTGCTGCAGTTTTTGCACTCCTGCGGCTGCCCGACCTGCTGCCATTCTCCTGTCGAATTCCTTATCCACAGCCACACCGTTACGTTGTCCCCCTCATCCGAAACGTTCACGGAGAAGTTCTTCTCTATCGCCCACCCTTCTGAACGGGGCGTGACGTTTGCGTATTTGAGAACAGGTATCGTGGTGAGATAGAACGCATTCGTTTTCGTAAAGGTTCCGTTGTTGTAGTAGTCCTTTCTCGATATCATCCTCACATCATACCATCCCATCAACTTGCCGGATGAATTCCAGTTGCACACATATACGTTCGTTGTATTCGTCACCCATTCCGTCTCGCCCGGGCAGTAATACGTTCCGCTGCTTGAGTTTATTATGAACCTCACGCTTGCGTTCGCGATTGGCTCGCTGTAACAGTCCCTGTCAGTGACGTTTCCGACGAGCGTTATATTTTCGCCTGCCTCATACGTCTCGCCGTTGGGGGATGTGAGGTTATTTTCAAGGAATCCGTATATCTTCACAATGAACTCTTCGGATTCGTTGTCTTTGAAACACGGGTCATTCGTTATGTTCATCTTCCATTCCCGAATTCCGGGCGTGTAATTACACGTGGCGTTGAAGTCGTAAGAATAGTAACCCTGATTTGGAGTGGCGTCCACTCCTGAATCCCAGTGAGTGGAGTTGAGCATGACGTAAAGACGAACGGACGGACCTGTCGTATTCACCCCGGAATCGTAATCGTAGACGTATGTCGAGAGTGTCACGGTATCAGAGCGGTTCACCTCCGAGTTGTTGCCCCCGAGATGCTCTATCGAAACAAGATCCTTCTCCACGGTGTGGTTGACAATGAAAGAAACATTCGCCGTGTTCGAATGCGCATCGCTTGCGTTGAAGTAGGCAAACCATGTCGTGAGGTCTGACTGGTCGGCCTGTGTGCAGGAATACGAACGGTTGAATGTGAGTTTTGTATCATCGCAGTTCGTGCACTGCTTTGTTTCCTGATATTCCCATACACCGCCGGTTTTAGTTGAGTTGAGGTAGAAGTACACGCTGACAGTGTCGTTGTCCTCGTCCGTGACGTTCACGGTGTAGTTATACGTTCTGTTCCACCCTCCGGATGATGGAATCACCAGCGGTTCTTCCAAAAGCGGGGCGGATGACAGGTAGAAATTCACGCTTGCCGTATCCGGATTGTAATAGTTTTTATCTGTGTAGAATGTGACATTATACCATCCGACATCCTTTCCGGATGTGTCCCACGTGCAGTTATACCAGCCATCCCCTTCCTCAACCAGGCCGTTCGAGGTGTTGCACTGATATGTCTTTCCTGTTTCCTGGTTCGTGAGGTTAAAGTAAATCGTTCCTTCGCTGATCAAATTCGTGATGTTGTTCCCGCACACCCCCTCGTCCTCGACGTGCGCCCTGAGAATCACACTTTCCACACCTTTCGTGTAGTTCGTATTCCCGTCAGGAGTCTGAATTGTGTTGTTCAGATCACCCCATATCCTTATCTCGAATTCCTGCGATTCCGAATCAAACCAGCACTGGTCATTCGTGACATTGAATTTCCACGCACGAACTCCTGGCGTGTAATTGCAGTCGGGGTTGAAACTGAGCAGGTAGTGGGTTCCGTTATTCGAGGCATTCATTTCCGCCCACTCGTTCCCGTTCTTCTTCACCCAGAGCGACAGGGTTTCGTTCCCTATGTTAACGGTGTAGTTGTTCAGATCGCTGTCCCACACCTGCATGGACAGCAGAACCGAACTTCCAGGTCTGGAATCCGACCTGTTGACATCTGACGAATTACCGTCGCCTCCATAGTTTATTGTTATAGAATCCCTTGTTATGTTGTGCCAGCCCACCGGTGTGCTGACGACATTTCCGTTCTCATCGGTCGCGTTGAAGAAGAATGTCCAGTTGCCGAGGTCGGAAGGACAGGTGTAGGTATAGTTGAACCACGCCACGTAATCCGAGCAGTTTTCGCACTGCTTTTGTCCTGAGGAAATCCAGTTCCCTGTGTGGTTTCTCCAGAAGTATATATCCACAGTGTCGTTGTCCTCGTCCGTGACGTTCACGGTGTA
>QNAF01000346.1 GCA_003641405.1 Candidatus Zixiibacteriota bacterium
CGTCAGAGATTAGTCGCCGATGAGTTCCTTTACCTTGGAAATAACCAGTTCGGGATCAATCGGCTTGTCTATGAATACGTCCGGCTTAACAAGCCCTTCCTCTCGCATTTCCTTGATGGCTGTTCTCATCTTCTCTCGCAATTGATCATAGGGTCTCTCGTGCGTATCATCACTCTGCGCATCAAGATCGCTGAGAACTTCAGCCACGCCGGTCAACATGATCACCGGAAGGTCTTTCAGTTTTTCATCCCGGCGGAGTTGTTTGAACAGGACAAATCCCGTCTTCTTCGGCATCATAACGTCCAGGATAGCCAGGTCCGGATTCTCGCTCAATGCCTTCTCCAGGCCTTCCTTGCCATTGTGCGCCCCAATGGGTTCATAGCCGTTCTCCTCCAGAGCTGCTGAGAGGAACTTTACCGTATTCTCATCGTCGTCAACTACCAAAACCTTTTTGGCCATTATAGTTCTCCCTGTTTCTGCCGGTTCCATCTATCGGAATCACGATCCGGAATACAGTACCACGATCGTGTTCAGATTCCACATCGATTTTTCCACCGTGAACACTAATCATTCTTGAAGCTATGGACAAGCCTAAACCTGTGCCAGTCTTACTTTTTGTGCTAAAGAACGGAGTGAAAATATTTGTCTTTACTTCAGCAGTCATGCCGCATCCGTTATCACTTATTTCGATAATGGCGTCTTGTTTATCGCCTGACAAACGTGTGTTCATGGCCACCTCGGGCGTCTCTGATTCGTCGTATTCCTTCATTAAGCAGGCGTCCAGAGCGTTGGAGACAATATCCATCACGACCGAGTGTATCATCCCACCATCGCACACCACCGCCGGCATATCGGGACTGACGTCGAGCAGGAATGTCACTCCCTTGTCCGAAGCAGTCTGCCCGATCACCTGATGGATATCCGACAGCGTATCCGACAGTTTCACCTGCTTCAATTCGGGCTTGAACTCCTTCACATACTTGAGCATGCCCAATGACATGTCGGTCATGCGCGAGATGCTCTCCTGAACCATCTCCCAGCCTTCTTCGAGCATCTTCCGGTTGTCCTTAGCGAGCCCGGTTCTGACCATGTAAGCCCCCCCCTTGGCCGCATTCAGCATGTTCTTCATTGAATGCTGAATCCCGGTAAAAACTTGCCCGATGGCTGCAAACCGCTGTGACTGAATGAGCTCAGCCTGCAAACGCTTCTCCCGAGTAATATCCTTGCTGATCCCGATAGTGCCAATGACCTCACCTTCGGAGTTGCGAAGCCGTGATAGGGTTAGCAGAACGTCTCTGAGATTGCCATTTTTGGCAACGAACTGCGTTTCGAAATTCGTAACGTTGTCCGAAGGACCCAGCCTGGCGAGTGCGACTTGCCGTTGTTGAGGATCGGCGAAAACCATCTCGATCGGTTTCCCGATTACGTCGAACCGGTTATAACCGAGAACATCTTCCGCACCCTTGTTAAACGTCTGAATCGTTCCCGATGGGTTCACCGTTATGATAAAGTCTGCTGAACTCTCCAGAATGCTCCGCAGGTAGTCCTGGTTCTTTTTGAGTTCAGTCATGAATGAGGACAACATTGAGGCCATGTCGTTGAACGAAGAGGCAAGGGCACCGAACTGATCGCGATCGTCCTCCTCCATGCGAAATTCAAAGTCCTTCTCGGCCAGCCTGTTCATGCCTTCGACCAGTTTATCTACCGGACGATTCACAGAATGGTTAACGATGAGCCAGGTAGACACACAGGCAAGTCCGATTGCCACCGCGATTGTCAGCAAGGCATGGCCAGGGTCGTTGATTGATCCCGCGTCCAGGGAGATCAGGCGGTCAAGCACTGCGAGTACCAGCACGATGATGACGATGTAAGCTACGCTTAGCTGCCAGATGACCGGTATGCGTTTCAGCATGAGCGGTTGACACCTCTGGTTGGAAATCTCAGCATAAATGCAATATAGCAAAAGACGTTTGCGGTCGAAAGCACTGCCTTAGGGCCTGTTGAAAAACTAATAGACAGTGGGCGGTGTACGTCCTCGTGCGCCGCCTGACGCCGAGATATCGGCAGACGAGGACGTCTGCCGCGCACGGAGTAGGGTTTATCAACAAGCCCCTTAGATATGTTATTAAAGCCGACACTACGTCACGTTTCCTGTAATTGAGGATCAGGTATGAATCCGGGCTTCTGACGGCAGTAGTTTGAAAACTCTCAGCCCCAGGACAAAGAGAAAGCCGACTACGCCGAATACGCCAATAGCCTGAAGGATTTCGGCAAAGCTCAACCTGTAAGCGGCCACGCCTTCCTGAATGACAGAACTGGTGATTTCCATTCCCGGGAACAGCTCCGGGGGATGCATTAACCCCGGAAGGACAATGACATACCTTTCACAGAGAACGCCGAACACTACTAAGATGGAGGCAATGACTATCCACTTGATCGATTTCCCCGTGCGGTCCCTGAAAAGTATAAACATCGGCACAAATAACCCAACAACCATCAGGCCGCCCCAGAACAGTATACTGTGGAACCCTCCAAAGAGATAGTATACAGCCGCATGACGAAGCTCGACCACGTAGGCTCGATAGGCATTCTCCACAATAAGGAAATACACGACCACGAGAACGCAAATGGCCAGAAACCGTCCCAGCGACACTATCAGTTCATCGTCCAGATGCCGTTTCTTGATTTTGAAGAGACCAACTATCATCAGGATCATCAAGGCCGTGCCCGACGCCATGGCTGCCGCCACAAAGCTAGCCGGAAGCAGCGGGGACTCATACAGCATTCGGGCGCCAAAACCAAAGATCGCTCCCGTTCCGGTGTGAACACAGAAAGCCCAGCCAAAAGCCAGAGTTGCCACGATTTTTGTCAGGTTTTTTTTCTCCGTGAACAGTGCCCAAAGGTAGACTATGCAGATAAGAATGTGGCCAATGTACAGTATGGGGTTTATTGAGAACATGGACTGAAGATTGAAGTGCACGAAAGGCTCAACGAACACTCGAGCCATCCGGCCCTGATCGGTAAGGATGGATAGCAGCCCAGCGATCAGGAACAGCATGGCAACAAACACGGCAATTCTCGCGAACGGTTTGTACTCCAGTTTTCCAAAAACACCATAAAACCCGGAAATCACCAGGGACCCCGCCGACAGTCCAATGTAATAAACGGCCATGACAATCTGCAGTCCCCAGGGAACGCGGTTGGTCATGCCGGTTACCCAGATACCTTTTTCGATAACCCACCAGGTAGCGAGGAACCCGGCCACCGCCATGGCCCCGAAGGTGATCAGCAGCAGCCGATACTGTTGCGAGGTTCCATCTATGCTATCAAACTTGAGATCCATGCCATCTCCTTGTCGTCACG
>QNAF01000347.1 GCA_003641405.1 Candidatus Zixiibacteriota bacterium
CGGGATATCGTGCTTCTTGCAGATCTTCAGCCGGTTGTGGCCGTCCACGAGAATGTTCTTCCCCTTCCATACGACGAGAGCTTCTCGGCAACCATCGGCCAGGATGTTTTTCTCAAGCCGCGCGAACCTTTCCCTGGGCAATTCCCAAATCAGCCCTGCAAACTCAGCATCGACGAGAATCTTTTGCTTTGACATGTTCGACTCCTCTACTGGCCCAGGCCGTCAAGAATCTTTTATCCGTTTCTCAATCGCCATATCACAGAGACGGCGAACTGCATCTTCGCCAATCGCGGCCTCGGCGATCTCGAAGTAAATCCCACACAAAATCTCCGCTTCTTGCAACACCACGGCCACTCGTGCCGCCTCATTGATTGCTTCGCTTTGCGAATTTGCGCTACGAAAACAAGACGCGATAGCTTCTCGCATAAGCAAAACCGATTCCGGCGAAGTATTCGCAACCATGATTCACACCCTTTCTCGTGAATAGATAGATAAGCATTTCTTAACCCACGCTCGCACAGTTCCCTTATGTTTACTGTACGCCATTCGATCATACGCTTGAGCAAAAGCCAACGCCGCCGTGTACTCCCGTTGGCGAAGAAGCAGCTTCATCACATGGACCACCTAGTATAGTTCCTCATCATGCCATGCGTCTGTCTGGGCGTCGCTCATGTATCTTTCCTTTACAGCACGCACTTCGTGCATTCAATCATCCGTGCCAGCCGTTCCAACGCCTCGGCGTATGTCTCTCTTTCCAACGGCTTCTGCTCATGGCGGTGGGCTTCAACCCACGCCATGCGTTTCGGCTTTACATCCGCCAGCCATTCATAGAAGTTCAACGGCGAACCGTGGGCCGAGTTCATCTTGTCATTGGCATGACAGTGTGAGCATAGGCAGATTCCGTTTTCGACAACGTGCCGCAAATGCAGCACGTCGCGGCGAATGAAATGATGAGCTTGCAGGTTTTGTGTTCTACCACACTTCTCACACTTGCCAACCCGCCGCACTACTTTTGACCACGCCGCATCCGCACGCTTCTTGTAGTATTTCGAGTTCGGATTCTGCTTTCGCTTCGCCAGTTTCGATAGCGGTTTCTTCTTCCGCTTGATTGGCTTCCTGAACAGAGTTCGCTTCATTGGCGTCTTGCGTTTAAAATTAGCCTGTTGCATACTGTTCCTTTTCCGTTAAGCAGCGGGTCTAATTCTCATCGGCCGCGTTTCGCCTTTTCACTTGCCCGTCAGGGAGTCGAACCCTGAATCCGAGAATAATGAGTTCTCGGCCCACCTCTGGCAGGCAACCTGCGGCAAGCGCCGTTATCATATCCACAAATCGTCTTGTTCATCAGCCGGCGGAGCTTGTGCCGGCGGAGCTTGTGCCGGCGGAGCTTGTGTCGGCGGGGCGTTCTGTGATTGGTAGTCGTCCACCTGATACGTTCCACTCCACATGGGCTGACCATTCCTGTCAAGCAGCAGAGATCCAGTGTCTCTATCTGTTTTCGGCCAAAGTGGTACAACACGCTTTTGGCCGTCCGCCAATTCAATCACCACCCGATATACCGGGTACTTCGGATTGTCAGAAACTGTCTTAAACATCGTCGCCTTGCCTAATACCTGTCCCATGATTATCCTTTCTCTGCCTTATCGAAATAGTCCACGACCGTGCGGATGCCTTCGATGGTATTCTTATCCGCGCCAGTCGCCCTGAATGCGTCCGCGCCCAGTTGCATCGCTCCATCCTTATCTGTCTGGTACATGTTCATCAACTTCTGTAGCAGTGCATTCTTCGCCGCGATAAGCGGCATATTCTTCGCCGGTTTCTGTACCTGATTTGGTACAGGCGAATTGGCCTGCTGTGGAGCACAGTAGACGGGTTCGTGTGAATCGACTTCCGAATCAGTAGCACCTCCACACGGAACGCAAAATGTTTGCATCAGTGCATATTTCAAGGCGGCACTCATTGCCTTATTAGTCGCCTTGTCGCCGGAATCCATTGCCTCACCGATGCACGTAGACGACACGCTCGACCCGTCTTCCGCGGTAAACGCAAACATGCCCTTGACCCGGACATAGAAAAGCATTCCGCCGCGAGCAGTCTGCCGTTCCGTAGTAGACAACACTTCATAGGTAGGCAGTAGGAACACGCCATGCTCTGCCAGTAGCGGGTGGATTGTGTTGAAGAAGTCGTCGATCCCGCGAAACGTATATCCTTGCGTGGTGTTCTTCCGACTCTTCGCAATCGCCCGTATCCCGCGTAGAATCGCCACCATCTTTTGTCCTATCATTCCAGTTTCCATTGTCAAACTCCTTCATCAAACTTTTGAGACCCGATATAAAACGTGTCGTGCGCCGGCGTGACGACAACTCGCATACCAGGCAGTTCCTCGCCGGTCTTTTCCATATAATCCTTGAGTTCTTTCTTGCCGACTGTCGTTTTTATCGCATCGGGGCAACTCTCTGCCGCCGCGATAATGAGCGTGTCCATATCTTCGATGTCAATCCGAACGGACTTCGCAACCCGCCGATGCCCGGCGCGACCGAACTCAAAGTCTACACTTCGCTTCTTTCCACCGGCCAAGAGGCGATCCACCTCCGCCATTGCCCGACTTCCCCACCGCACAGAAAGCGCATGTTCTCGACGTGCAATTTCGGCCATTCGCCGGTCGAACTGTATTTTAATCTTCTCGCGTTCCGCAGCGTAGTGCGTGAGCTTTTGTAAATACCAGTTCGGAACCCACTCGTCGGGATGTTCTGATTCACCGCCAGATTCATGCTTGGCGCTCAGTTCCAGTTCCGCAAAAACGTCCGCCATCGCTTCGTCGATCGGATTCGTATCCATGATCCGCTTCCTTTCTGGTGCGATTGAGCCTTGTACATCGACGCCGAAACTCTCGGCACTGCCGCATGATCTCGTCGGGTTCTTCGTGGTCGCAATACTCGCACTCGTACCTGACAATCTTCTTGATCTTCATTTCAGTTCTCCTGTCAATATAGCGGCGACGGTTTGATCTCGTCTACGCGAGACCGGCGAAAGTTCCTGGGATGGAGACTTGGCCTTGGCTCCCGCCGCCTGGTTGTCAATCGTCGTTACACTTCTTCGATCCAACAGCCTGCTCGGCACCGCACACCGTACATCTGGCGTAGCGGTTACCGTTGGAATCACGAAACTCATTGCAAACTCGCATCTTCTCACCGTGAATCCTGTCCTGCTGATGCGGCTTGCAGCCTACGCATTTACGAATCATGTTGTTACCTTTCTGAGCTTTCGCCCGTGTTGTCAAATGCCCCCACATACAGGCTCTCGGCTCTATCCGCACCAACTCTCGTATCGTCCATCATTCTTCCCTTTCCAGCCGCC
>QNAF01000348.1 GCA_003641405.1 Candidatus Zixiibacteriota bacterium
ACTCTGAAGGGCTCCTATTCCTACCACACGCCTGCATGGGTTTCCGCGCCGTCCGCTACCTCATATACCGTGACCCGACTGGTTCGATTGCCCAGCAGTATAGAACTGCCTAACCCGGATACGCTCGACAATAATTATTATCTGCTATTCTATGCCGACTATGACTATTACAAAGGAACTGGCGACCAGGGTGAGTCGAACGAGGGCAACAACT
The DNA here is from genome assembly GCA_003641405.1 of Candidatus Zixiibacteriota bacterium. GTDB lineage: Bacteria > Zixibacteria > MSB-5A5 > GN15 > FEB-12 > B22-G1. The sequence continues at coordinate 215 of QNAF01000348.1, forward strand.
ACCCGAATGCAGATAATAACTATACAGGTGCAGAAATCATCACCATAGAGAATGCAGACCTGCAGGTATCCAACCCCTCGGCTCCTTCTGCCGCCGCCGCCGGCCAGTCTATTACTGTGTCCTGGACGGTTACCAATAACGGCAGCGGGGCGGCGAATGCGAACTGGTATGATGCAGTTTACCTGTCAGACGATGATATTCTCGATAGCAGTGACCAGCGGATTGCCTATTTCTGGATAGATGAGCAGACTCCGCTTGCCGCGGGTGGTCATTACGACATGACCGACAAGAGCCTCTACATCCCAGGCGATGCCGTTGGGGCCAAGTACCTCCTTTTCGTTGCTGACTACTCCAATTCCCAGGCCGAGACGGATGATACGAACAACACGGCCACCTTGCAGATCACGCTGAACGCGCCGGATCTTTGTGTTACCGGTGTCGATGCCCCGGCCACCGGGGTTCTTGGCCAGACGATTTCGGTATCCTGGACCGTCGAAAATATAGGCCAATACGATACTACTACGCATTGGTACGACAAGGTTTATGTCTCTGATGACACGATCCTGGATGAGGAAGATACGCTTTTAGCCTCATTTTATGCCCCCGCTCAAAGCCCGATGCATCAGAACGATGAATACACACTGGCACATGATATCTTCCTGCCGGAGACAGCAACAGGTGACCGCTATTTGCTGTTTGTCGCGGATGGCTCGGGTTACCAGGGGGAAACCGATGAACAAAATAACGTAAAATCGCATCCTATCACTCTCACCGCACCGGACCTGGCGATTGCCGAGGGAAATGTCACTGCACCTGCCACTGCCATTCTGGGGGAAACTGTCTCCGTTTCCTGGACCGTCACCAACCAGGGAACTGAAGAGGCAGCCGCCGACTGGTACGACTATATCTACATTTCTCAAGACAATGTAGTTGATCCTGGTGACAACCTGCTGCGCAGCGAGTATGTCGGTGACAAGACTCCTCTTGCTGCAGCCGGGGATTACACCGAGACCGCAACAATCACGATTCCTTCCACTTGGCAAGGGCAGAACGCCTTCCTGATCTTCAAAGCGGACGGTTCAGGCAATCAGGGTGAAACCGATGAGACCAACAATGTTGTTGCCGCGGCAATTACCCTGACCGCCCCGGATCTGCAGGTGGAAAGGGTCACGGTCCCGACCACTGCAGTCTCTTCCCAGCAGATTCAGGTTTCCTGGAAAGTAGTCAATACCGGAAACTCTGCCGCGCTCAGTCCATGGAGCGATGCAATATACCTCTCATCCGACGACCAGTTTGATTCCTCTGTAGACACCAGAATCGATTATTTCAGCGCCTCGGACTGTGTCCCCCTGACTTCAGACGATTTCTACTCAAGCATCCGTGGTGTGCGCCTTCCTGCCGTCGCCGCCGGGACATATCATATCATTGTTGTTACTGATGAGTTCAACCAGCAGGGTGAGTCCGACGAAACCAACAACTTTAAGGCAGGTGGCCCAATCACCGTTTCTGTTCCCGACCTCGAAGTGACGGCGGTAATAGCCCCGGAATCGGCGTCTCCCAGCGAATCGATCGAGATAAGCTGGACTGTGCGGAACAACAGCGACACGGTCGAGGCGCCGGCCGACTGGTATGATTACATTTACCTGTCAGCAGATACTAACTTCAATCCAGGCACTGACGTTTTTGTCGCCTCCGAAAACGTGGAGGCATTCACCCCCCTCGATGCCGGTGAGAGTTACACGGTTACCCGAAATGTCACGGTTCCAAACGTTTCTGTGGGTAACTGGTACCTGTTCGTTATGGCTGACGGCAGCCATAATCAGGGTGAATCAGAGGAAGAAAACAATTTCCTCCGATCTGATGCCATCACTATTGAGATTCCCGATCTGACGGTTACCGAAGCTACCGCACCCGCAGAGGCATCCGTCCAGCAGGCGATCGATGTCACCTGGACGGTAAAAAACTCGGGCGATGGCGCCGCCAATGCCCGTTGGTATGACTATATCTATCTCTCCTATGACGATGGGCTGACCGGAGATGATGAACTGGTGACTTCGTTCAGCACCGCCGACGAAGTTCCGCTTCTTTCTGGTGAAAGTTATACCGTAACCAGACAGGTAACGCTTCCCAACTGTGCGACTGCCTACAATTATTTGCTTGTTGTTGCCGATGGGGGAAAGGTCCAGGGAGAAGCAAGTGATGACAATAATGTCGGTCCGGCCATACCTATTACTATTCACGAGCCGCCCGACCTGGAAATTACCGCGGTTTCTGCCCCGGTGGCGGCAGCGGTCGGGCAAACTGTTGATCTGGCATGGACGGTGACGAATATCGGTTCCAGCCCCGCCTACGCCGACTGGTACGACAGGGTTTATATCTCGGATACAGATTCGCTTGACGGCAGCGAGCAACTCCTTTTGAGTGAGCGGATTGACAGCCAGACACCGCTGCCAGTTGACGCAAGTTATTCGGCCAGCCGCAAGGTTCGACTTCCTGAGTCCGGTATCGGCACGAGGTACCTCATTTTCGTCGTCAACGGCGATGATGTCCAGGGTGAAACCAGCACCGGTAACAACACAGAGGTCGTATCGGTCACAATCAGCAATCCGGACCTCCAGGTAACCGCGGCAACAGCCCCTGAAACGGCAAGTTGGGGGGAGCGCGCCGCCATATCGTGGACTGTAACAAATCAGGGCGCGGGAGCTGAGGCGGCCACATGGTATGATCGGGTTTATCTGTCAAGTGATGAGGCACTCGACACCTCTACCGATATCCTGGTGGTCTCCGTTTACGCCGGAGAGTATTCTCCTTTAGACCCGGCCACAGACTATACCATTGAAAAAGAGGTCACCCTTCCGGCGGGACTTACCGGATCGGCTTATTTCCTTTTTGTCACAGACGCCTCAGACAATCAGGTAGAAGCAGTCGAGACGAATAATCTCCTTGCAAGAGAAGTAACCTTTAATGCCGCCGATCTCCAGGTGACCGCTACAACCGCCCCTGATTCCGCTTCCTGGGGTGAGCTGATTTCACTTGACTGGACAGTGACAAATACCGGCAGCGGCACCGCAACTTCCAACTGGTGGGACATGGTCTTCCTGTCTGCAGATGAAATCTACGATTCCGACGACACTCTCC
>QNAF01000349.1 GCA_003641405.1 Candidatus Zixiibacteriota bacterium
CTCGTCACAGTTCGGCAAGTAGTGAAGCGGGTTGATGAATAAGGCATCGATCAGCATTGTCAAGTCGCTACCATCAATCATCATTGTATTGCTGCACGGTCGTCCACAACTGAAATCAATATCCGCCTCGTCCAGACAGATTGCATCGAATCCATGCACGGGATTAATGAACAGCCCATCGATCATCAGGGTCAGATCGCTGCCATCGTAGTTGAAACCGAGAGTGCCACCGGACTGGTCAAGGTCACCTACGCTGGGAGGAATGCAGCAGGTTTGTGATGGTGCGCCCAGTTTTACAGCGTAGAAGTCCCCGTAAGAAGAAGTCGCATATCCCCCAGCTACAACAATCTCGCCGGCATCCGTTTCATACACATAGCGCCCGACATCATGGGCATTTCCACCACAATGCGTTGTCCATAGGGTATCACCATTGGCGTCAGTTTTGATTATCAGCATCTGCCCACTCAAGGGATAATCATAGCCCGCCCCGCCAGTGAGCAGGAAACCATGGTCTGCAGTCTCATTGATGTCACAGATAGTAGGAGAGGGCTCCGTCGTAAATGTATTTGTCCAGAGAGTGTCGCCGGTATCAAGCAGCTTTATCAGGTAAGCAGCCCCCACGCCCGGTGGGTCAAGGATCGTGTTGGACGCTATAATGAAGGCTCCGTCATGAGTTGCCTCTATGTCAGCTATTCCTTCGTTGGCATCATATCCATACATTCTGGTCCACAGTGTATCACCGTTTTCATCCGTCTTGATTACCCACAGATCTGAATCTCCATCGCCGAATGAATAACTTGAAGCCACGATGAGGAACCCGCCGTCATCGGTTGGAAGTACTGTCAGGCCTTTGTCATTCTGGTCGCCGCCGTACGTCCTGACCCACATGCTGTCCCCGTTTTTGTCAGTCCGAAACAGGAAAACATCGTAATTGCCATAGGGCCCCGTGTATCCTGTGATGACAAAACCGCTGTCAGCAGTCTCGGCAAGCCCTTCGGTTTCGAGATCATCGGCCCCGGTGAAATTCTTCTCCCACTCGAGCGTACCGTCCGCGTAGGTTTTGAGCAGCCAGCATTTCCGTATGCCAGACCCCGGGAAGCTGTGCTTGCCGGCTATGACAAGGCCACTATCTGCAGTTTCGACGATGTCCATTACATAGTCATAATAGTCTTCGCCGTACATTTTCGTCCAGGCGGTATCTCCGTCCATGTTCACCTTTACCAGGTAGCCGTCGCAGTTCCAGGCACCGAAAGAGGAAGTGTACCCCGCTATCACCATGCAATCATCACTCGTGGCCGTGCCGGCAAAAGCTACTTCGGAATACTCAGCACCATATGTGCGCGTCCATACTGTGTCCGGCGCCTCGGCAAACAACAGAGACGTCCCCAGCAGGATGACAACTGTGATAATTGTGATCGTTCTTAGCGCTTTCAACATGAAAAACCTCCTATGGGTACCAGATACTTGCACAACGGTCCAGACACATACTCACCAAGTCTCAAATCTACCGGACAAAGTTACAAGATATTAACGTCCAAATGACCTATCAATCGCGTCCGTGCTGTTTTGGTATTTGATCCATCAAGTTTGGGTATACTAAGATAGTATAATATTTTAAGATAAGTAAAATGTCCATTATGTCAAGCGGAATACGGGCTTGGGCAATGCGCGCGCGCTTATCTCGTGCCCGGCAGGTGTCCACATCTGCTGGCAGTTCCCAAGGACGGGTTCGTCTTCCTTGCGATCCTGCCCGGTCTAACATTTATCTAACAGAAGTAACCAAAACAGTAGATAATAAGGAAAAACGCCAGAGGCTTAATATCCCAAAACAAGAACCCACCTGCCGGAAATCACTATCGTGGTTTCCTTTAGGTGGGCTACTACGTTTGGTGGGTTTGAAGACGGCCTTGCCCTACAAGACTACATCTCGGAGTCGGGACCGCAGGGGTCCCAACCTACAATGCTCGGCGGCCTCGGGGCCGTTTGAGCATTACCCCTCAGTTTTGGAGCGGGCTGCATCCTTGAGCTTATCGTTTGCAAAGATCGCGATTTCCACCCGCCGGTTTTCCTGACGACCGCCTGAAGTCTCGTTGGTGGCAATCGGCTGGTCCGGGCCATATCCCATGATCCGTAGCCTTGTCGGAAGTACTTCCAGTCCGGCCATGTAGTTCGATACCGTCTGGGCTCGCCGCAACGAGAGATCGAGGTTATGATCATACGGACCGGTGGCATCGGTGTGGCCTTCGATGAGAATCTCAGTTTCCTCATACTTGTTAAGGATCGTGGCCAGGTTGGACAGGTTTGTTCTTGCCGCTGGTTGCAAGGTAGAGGAATTGACATCGAACAGGATACCGGAATCGAAGGTGATCTTGATTCCTTCACCGATCCGTTCCACCCGCGCTCCTTCTAAGTCACGTTCAATCTCCTCGGCCTGCTTGTCCATATAGTTGCCGATATAAGCCCCGGCCGCCCCGCCAACAACAGCCCCGATGATTGCTCCAACGGCAGTGTTGCCGGCCTTGTTTCCGATCACGGCACCAATAGCCGCTCCCGCCCCGGCACCAATCAAAGCGCCTTTATCTCGTTTTTTCCACGATCCACAACCGACCACTGCGACGACCAGGATCAGCACAATTGACAAGGTCACATATTTGTTAAACATCGCGATGTCCTTTCTTGATTTCAGCTTTTATATCCTCTGTCAGTTAAGTAACGAATTCACGCACTGCAAATAAACAACTATCAGATAGCCAACCATTCTGAGAGTGCGGATCGCGATAAATAATCAACTTCTGCCAAACCACGCTTTGACTCTCGCGCGGTCGGTCGGTTCGAGAATGAACCAGCCGCCGATCAGTCCGACCACACACACCACGCCGACATCAATAACGAATGTCACCCAGCTATTCGGTTGCAACCATAATCGCATCAGGAATGCCACCGGCAACGAGACGAACATGGCGACGAACCCTGCCTGCAAACTCGTGAGACCAATCCAGATGGGGGAGACCTTGATAGCCTTTCCGAGAAGAACCGGGTAGAGGGTGACGTACAGCAACACTTGCGGAATGGCGGCCGCCAGTGCCATGCCTGTCAGGCCGTATGGCCCGACCAGCCAAAACGCCAGTACGATTTTCAGGCCGGCTTCAAGCAGCAGTACACGCAGCAAGTAGCGGTGGTTGTCCGTCCCGAAAAGAACGGCGTTACCGATTATCTGCGGGAGAAAAAACGCGCTGCTTGTCGCGAGTATGCGCATGACGTCAGCGGCTTCCCAGAACTCCGGTTCCAGCCACAGTCTTACAAATGGTCGCGCGTACACTATAATACCC
>QNAF01000350.1 GCA_003641405.1 Candidatus Zixiibacteriota bacterium
GGCATCCCAAACGCGGTTACACGGTTTAGCGCAGGTTTTATCAGGGCAGTATTGGAGGCGGTGACGGCATGATCATCACCGAGAGAGCAAATCAAACCTTTTGGTGGAACCAATTTGAAATCACATGAGTAATGTCCAAATGAAATCCGCGAAGCAAAGACTGACTGACCGCATCAAGGCAGGCAAGATACAGCGACGATTGCAAGAGTTCGCAGTGTCGAAACCAACTGATGAAAACTTTGCCGATGTACAGATGTCACCGCCCCAGGTGAACGCAGCAAAGATACTGCTCGGCAAGGTTGTCCCTGACCTCAAGCAGGTTGAGCAAACAATCAGGGATGAGCGCAAGAAGACCAAGCAGGACATCGACAACGCGCTCATAGCCAAAGGCATAGACCCTGATACCGTGTGGGGTGAGGTTGTTAAGCATTGAGCGCAGTTGAGGACTATCTGGAAGAATACGAGGAAATAGCAGACCTCAGAATTAATGCCGCTAACTACGCATCAGACAACAAACGAGAATTCCCCCCGGCTTGGTATGACTGGCAACAGGAAGGGTTCGATACGTTAGCCCCTCACGCCATGACAATGGCAGGCAACCAGACTGGAAAGACTTGGTCTGCTGCTTACCATGACGCTTGTGACCTGACCGCTGACTACCCTGATGACTGGAGAGGATTCATGTTTGAGCACTCTATCGACGCGACGGTCATGGGCGTTGATAACACTCAGCTAGTAGATGTCATTCAGAAAGAACTGTTTGGGATGATAGATCCAGATACAAACAAGTTCAGCGGTGGGTGGGTACATCCAGACGAGATACTCCACTTTGACCGCTCCCAGGTATCAGGCTTGGCTAAGAATGTTTACGTCAAATCAAAATATGGCAAGTCCAAGTGCGCGCTACGCGCTTACACCCAGTCACGCACGGGGTCAGGGTCGTTGCCTCTTGCAGGCACTATTAAAGACTTAATCCATGTTGATGAATGCCCGCCTGATGCCATTGTGGGCCAGTTGTTCATGAGGACAATGAACGGCAACAGAGGCAAGGGCGGGAGGCTGCGATTTACAATGACCCCAGAGTTGGGGGTAACAGATCTGGTTAACTCATTCATGGAGGAGCTGGGTTCAGGGCAGGTCCTAATAGGACCAGTGGCGTGGGATGACTGCGCCCACCTGACACCAGAGAAACAAGCACAGATACTGGTTGGTATACCAGAACATGAACACGACATGAGATCGAAGGGCATACCATTCTTTGGCTCAGGGCTTATATATCCGATAGCAGAGGACAGAATCAAGATCGAATCATTTGAGATACCGTCATACTTTGTCGTGATACGCGCTATCGACCTTGGCATTGATCACCCTCAAGCAACGGCATGGCTAGCGTACTGTAGAGATACGGATATTATCTATTTAGTACGTGACTACTCAGCTAGGGGCGCAAACGCAGCAACACACGCATCAGCAACCAACGCAATGTGGAGAGATGCCAGGTGCGTGATACCTCACGACTACGACACATCCGAGAAAGGCAGCGGCGAGACCGTAAGCAAGCACTACAAGGATGCAGGGTTAAGAAACACCATCCCGTTTAAAAATGAAGATGGATCGTTGTATGTAGAGCCGGGGATAATGAGCCTCAAAGAGCGCATGGATGATGGACGGTTCAAGGTTTTTAGCACGTGCGAGGCATTCTTTCGCGAGAAGAGGCTGTATCATAGGGACAATGGCAAGCGCGTCAGCAAGAACGATGATGTGCTTGATTGTGTACGACAGGGCGCGGTTATGATTCTGAAATACGGATTACCCGTTACAGGCAGGCAAGCCAAGCCAACAGTCAAACGAGCAATGGGCAGGAAAAGAGGTAGATAGGCATGGATGGTCAAACAATCGTCAATTTATACGCCCAGGAAGTATCCCAGCGGGAGAACCTGGACAACCAACTGCAAGACATCAGTAACTTTATAACACCAGGTCGCAACCAGTATCATTCTGACATGCTGTCTGAGCATGAGACAAACTGGACGCGGGAGCATATCTACGACAATACAGCCATTGTAGCCTGCAAGCGGTTAGCATCATTCATTCACGGCAGCCTGACGTCCCCCTATATCAAATGGTTCTCGCTGTTGTTCCGTAATGAGGAAATGAACACCACGCCCGCATTTAAAGAGTGGCTAGAGGACTCGGAAGAACGGATGTGGAAGGCGTATGGCGAATCGGACCTGGATAACTGTGCCGCAGAGATGTATCTCGATATCGCATCAATAGGCACTGGCTTTATTATGGTCGAGCCTGGGGGTGAGCTGGAATGGGACGGGCTGGACTTCACCGCAATGCCCGTTATGGACACCTATTTTGATATGGGGCCGGATGGGATGCCGTATCGCGCGTACAGACGAATAAGGTACACCAAGTACGAACTGGAGAAGCGATTCCCCGACATGCCTGATGAGGTTCAGATAGACGATGAAGAAGCATCAAGCATAGATGCCAAGATACAGGTGATATTCTGCGTGTACTACCGCGACAAGGATGCCGTGGGCGACCAGAAGGTACTCAAACCAGAAGACAGGCCGGTTGGTTACAAGTACGTCATGCTCAATGGTGGCGTTGAACTTGAGGAAGGCGGCTATTACGAGTGGCCTGTTATGGTTGTTCGATGGGATAAGATGGCTGGTAACAAATGGGGCGGCTCACCTGGTCAGGATCTGCTACCGAATATAATGCACCTCAATGAGGTCGTGGCGCAGTCATCAGAAGCAGGACTGAAGGCAATTGACCCTCCATACGTAGGCACTGAGCGTAATGTGATTGGGCAGCTTGACCTTGAACCGGGTGGATTTACAGTGGTTACTGACATGGATGGTTTAGAGCCACTGCTATTGGCTACTGACTTTGCTGGAGTAGATAACCAGGTTGAGCGGTTACAGAGCAGTATCGAGCGTGGATTTCTGATTGATCAGATCACGTACAAGAACTCCCCTGCAATGACTGCAACCGAGGTCATGGAGCGCAAGCAGATCATGATGCAGTCTGCGTCCACTACCCTGGGCAGGCTTAAGACCGACTTCCTCAACCCCACGGTTATGATTGCCTTTTACATGATGCTGCGTCAGGGCCAGTTGTTGCCACCACCAGAAGGGATGGACATTACCGAGCTGGATGTTGAGTACGTCAGCCCAATGCCGAGAGCGCAGAAGGCAGACCAGGCGATGGGTATCGAGGCATGGTTAAACACGATGGGTGAGTTCTTTGAGATGTTCCCCGAGATGCGGGACATTGTTGATGTTGACAATACTGTA
>QNAF01000351.1 GCA_003641405.1 Candidatus Zixiibacteriota bacterium
CACAATGGCGTTCGTCAGGAAGACGGACATTCTGCCGGTGGTCCGCTCGAACATGAAGTCGTCCTCATCCAGGATCCCTTCACCGATGACATCCAGGAAGTTCGTTGAGAACTCGTAGGAATCACCGTAAAGCTCATCGGGGTCGTAACCCTTCACCGTGATGACGGCGGTCGCGCCCTGGATGTCCTGAACAAGGGATATGGAACCCTTTTCCACCACCTTGTCGTTTACCTCGGTGATGACAGGAGCATCGTTCACACCTTTCACGGTTATATTCACCTGAATTGTGGGATTGTCCTCGGCGTGGGGCTTGGAGTCAAGCGCTTCGATGATCAGGTAATCCTTGCCCATCCAGTTCGGATCCGGTATGAAGGTGATCGCGTTCGTCACCTTGTCTATCTCCGCACCGACGTTTCTCTGTATCTTCACGTTGAAAGAGAGATCGTCACCGTCCCTGTCCGTGAACAGTGCCGACAGATTGATGAGACCGGTTGCAGGTTCATCCTCGTTAAGTTCTATCTCGACATAATCCACAAGAGCATGCGGGACGAAGTTCACAACCTGGGTCTCGAGGGTCACCGGAACACCGTATTCGATACCGTCGAACGGCTTGATTACCGCCCTTATCTTGTCGCCCTCGAAAGTAAGATTGTGGTCCAGTATGAACTGGTTCGAACCCGACATGATAATGACCCAGGTGTCCTCCCTGAAGGCATACCATTCCACGAGATATGTGATGTTATCGACGGGATTCGTGTCAGAATCCGTCGAAGCATTGTCTATCCGAACCTCAAGGTCCACAAGTGAAGGGACCGGGGCTTCAACGAAGGAAGCCACCGGGGATGTTGGGGGAGTGTTCACCGTCCTGAAGCTGAACACCGTGGTGTCGCTGAGGCCCCATGGATCGAATGCGACCACCTCGACCCAGAATTCGTGGTTGTATCTCAGGTTCTTCCTGAACATGTACTGGGGATTGTGGACAATGGCGTCGACGACCACGTGCTGTCCGGTGCTCATGTCATCCTGCCACACGTTTACCTTGTATCCTATCTTATCCTGATTCCAGTCGTAAGGAGGAAGCCATGTCAAAAGGGGCCTGTTCTGATGAGTGATTGTCGGCTGGTTTCCCGGCGGGAACGGAAGCGACGGGGCCCTGTTCTCAGCCAGGTACACCACCTCATGATGGTCCTCCGTGTTCGGAAGGTCGGGTTCCCAGAAAGGTATGTAGTTCTCCTTGGCCACCGTAAGATTGACCGGCATGTAGCTGGTCATCCCCGAACCATCGATCATGTACTGCGGGGAATCAACCGCTGCGGTGCCGTCGAAGAAGGTTTCTTCCGATGCCAGGGCCTCCCCTTCATCGGAATATATCACCATGTTGGCATCGGTCACCGGGGCAAGGGTAACGTTGTTCATGACCTCCACGGAAACCCTCCAGTAATGCCAGAATTCGGAATCCCTATCCTGTATCGTGACCTTGGAGGAAGGTGTTCCGCAAGAAAAGGCCTTTCCCGTTGAAGCATCGTTCAGGATGAAGTCCATGGTGTTCCCGGAGAATTCGGAGGTCCGCACGGTGAAGTTCGCCCCGTATCGACCGAACAGGGCGCTGCCCGATGATCCGGTGACACTAATATTCTGGAACCTTGCAACTTCGCCTCCGTAAATTTTCACGGCATCCTTGTTGTTCGTGAAGTTGCAGAACCTCACATTTGCTGTTTTATCTCCCCTGAGATCGAGAATCATCGCAGTGTTCGACGAATGACTGTCGAAATTGTTTTGCTGGACAGCGACGTCATCCACTCTTGAAAACAGGCCTATCTCGTTGGAGAAGAAGGTGTTTCCTCCCAAGGAGAGGGCACCGGATCCATCAAGATTCACTCCCACACCGTTCAATCTTAGATCATTATCCGAGATAGACGGTGCCGCATCCAGGACCTTTATTCCGTAATCGGCATGATGGATGTCACTTGACGAAATGGAGATCGTGGATCCATTTACCGCAAATATATTCCCCAGATCATTCCTGTAAAGCTCCGTTCCCTGAACATATCCCGCGCTACCGTTGGAATAGATACCGTATCTACCGTTATCGTGGATACTTGAATCTACAATATAAGGAGCAGAGTTGGAAGTGGCCGGAAGCCATATCCCGTTACCTCCATTCTCTGCAATCTCGACGTTCTGAATTATTGCTGATACCGTATTAACCAATGCTGTCAACCCTTCCTTTGCGTTATTCTTCACCTCGGAATCGTAGATCTCTATGGACTGTATTCCGCTGGAGGTGGATACCTGCATTATCACCCCTGGCCCCTTGTTGTTGTTGAACGTGGAGTTGCGGAACTTCACCGTTCCCCCGCGTCCTGCTATGAATCCAGAATTGTTGTTTCCATCGAAATGACATCTGTTGACAAGCAGCGTGGCGGAATATCCGCTGCCTGTTACTGGATCCAGTTCCAGACCATCCTCGCAACCGGAAATGGTGGTGTCATTCAAATACCCGTCAGCCCCCACAAAGTAAGAGATGCCCTGAACAGGTGCTCCCCTTATCGTTGAATTGGTGATGGTGGGAGAACTCTTGTCACCACCGACAAATATGCCGTACCGGGTGGTGTTGTCAATTGTAACCCTATCTATCCTGGGCGAGAAACCATCACCCTGGCTCTGATAATCCGCCAGATCAGGATTCAGGATCGCGATGGCGTTGCACTCGGTATATTGGATCACGCAATTGTAGATGATTATGTCATCACTGGCACATACGATCCCACCTTCATGGTCCGTGATGTAGCCACCAGTCTCCCCCCACATATAGCCGAAATACGAATTGTTGATCCTGGCGGTTCCCCTCACATAGAATTTCCAGTGTACCCCCCAGGATTCCATTACATAAGTGTTCGTACCAATGACCTTCTCCCTATATTGATGGGTTGTGGTATCCTGAGCTGTGAAATTGCAGTTCTGATCGATGTACAGGACACCGCCGTTGTCCACATACAGGCCATATTCGCCATCTGTGGTCCCTCCCCATTTTATCTTTGTATTGTTTATGTAGAGCGTTCCTCCATTGCGTACATATATGTTCGCATTGAGCTCCCAATCCTCATCGGTGATCTCTTTCGTCTCCCCGGATAGAACCTCGTAATCAGTTGTAACAGTGGTTGCTCCGGGACCAAGATCCTGACCATCGCCAGCTCCCTCCACGGAGGTTAGGCTGAAGATAGGAACACCCACTAAGACCAAGACTGACACAGCTACCAAGAACGTTTTTCGAATCATCATATGCCCCACCTGACACACATC
>QNAF01000352.1 GCA_003641405.1 Candidatus Zixiibacteriota bacterium
GAACTGCACCATGCCGTATGTCATCAGGGAAGCTGCTATTAGCAGGGGGATCATGACGTGAATCAGATTGACCCCGGAGGCTTTGATGGCTGTGATCTCAAAATCCGCACCGAGTCGGCCAAACGCCATCAAAGTTGCCACCAAAACGGCCATCGGAACAGCAAGCGCCAGCATCCACGCCAGGTTTAGACCGATCAACTCAATGACAATCATGAATGATAGATCTTTGTCGATGACCTGATCGATGATTTTGGGAACATAGTCGATGATCAGCAGGAAAGTGATAGTGAACAGGGCAAAAAAGAACGGGGCAACGTGTTCCCAAAGAATGTAGCGCGTCAGTGTTTTCATGGGCTTGGCCAATATATACCTTATACTGTTGTCGGCCAATAATTTATTCATCCCCACCCAAAATGCTGGCACCGACAGGGCGATTGTCTTAACTTGCGTACATGAGTACCGGGAAAATCGTTGACTTTGTGGTGGATGACAAGATTGAGAGCTATTTCGCGGTGCGGAAAAAGGATGTCCGCGAATACACGCGAGGGCGCTATGTCTCTCTGGAACTGGGTGACTCGTCCGGCCGGGTTGGTGCCGTGATGTGGGAGCCGGATCAGTTTGCGCTGGAAGAGCTTGCCGAAGGCATGACAGTGAAAGTGCGCGGTGTGGTTGGTGAGTACCGAAACAAGACGCAGTTGACGGTAAGTCGCATTCGCCTGGCACTGGATAACGAGTACACGCTCGAAGACATCATGCCCCACTCGGAGCAACCCCGCGAATATAGAAAGTCACGCCTGATTGCTCTTCGGGATCGGATTGAGAACAGCTATATCCAGGCGCTCGTAGATGAGTTCTTCAATGACCAGCAGTTCATGGACGGTTTCTTAAACGCCGCTGCCGGCAAGTTGTGGCATCACGCAACTATTGGCGGTCTTTCGGAACATTCCGCTAATGTGGCCGAGCTCGCTCTCCGCGTGGCCCAGGGTTACGACTTCCTTAACAGGGACTACCTCGCATTCGGTGGCATCTTTCACGATTGCGGCAAGATTGCAACGTATAAGACCGAGACAGTGATTGACTATACCGATCAGGGTCGACTGATCGGACATATATGTCTGGCCGATCACTGGGTGTGTGAAAGGGCCGGTCGTATCGAAGGTTTCTCTGACCAACTCCTGACAAAACTCAGGCACCTGCTTCTGTCGCATCAGGGTGAATTGCAATATGCGACACCGGTTGTGCCGCAGATGCCGGAGGCGTTCGTTCTCTACTATTGTGACGAGATCGACAGCAAGATGGGCGCCATAGACCGCATCCGCAAACGTCACGACGGCAAGGGCTGGTCGGACTGGGTGAACATGCTCAATAGGTTCCTCTATTTCGGTGAAGGCGACACGGGGCAAGAGTGACTGATATCGCATCTATTCTTGAGGTTCGGCACCTGTCGCGCGAAGTGAATACCGGCGAAGGCCTCAGGAAAGTAGTTGACGACTTCTCGTTTTGTTTTCATAGCGGCACGATCACTACGATACTCGGGCCATCGGGAGCCGGGAAATCTTCGCTGTTGAGATTGCTCAATCGACTGGACGAACCAGGTTCCGGCGAGGTGCTGCTTGATGGTAGTGATTACAGGGAATGTGACCCGTGTGCGCTCAGACGCAAAGTTGGTTACCTGTTCCAGGCACCACACCTTTTCGGGGGCACCGTTGCTGATAATATCAGATATGCCGACCCGTTGCTTGATGACAATGGCATCGACGAATTACTGTTACTGGCATCTGTAAGCCTGGATATGAAGGACACGGACAGCAGCAAGCTCTCCGGAGGGGAAAAGCAACGGGTTGCACTGGCGCGGCTATTAGCCACAAACCCGGATGTGTTGCTCCTGGATGAACCTACTTCGTCACTTGACCCGACCTACACCGATCTGATCGAGAAAGTCATCCTTGAGAGCGTCACCGCGAGAAACCTGGCGGTTGTGATGGTCTGTCATTTGCCTCAGCAGGCCGTGCGCATGAGTGGTGAAGGCTTGTTACTGGTTGACGGTAGACTTGTTGAACACGGACCGGTCAGAGACCTGGTTGAGAACCCAACAACCGAACTGGGGCGACGTTACCGTGACCGGGAGTTGACATGATCGATTTGGGATTCACCCAGGTTCTTGTCTCCGCGCTGTTGGTGGCAATCGCCATTGGTGTCAGCCTCTGGTGGAAAATCCCCGTGCAGAAAGATATGGCCTTGGGGTCGGTGCGGGCGTTCGTGCAACTGGTGGCGGTCGGCTACGCTCTCAAGTACATTTTCGAGTTGGAGTCAATCCCTCTCATCCTTCTGGTCATTCTGGTCATGATCCTGGTTGCTGCCCATGCAGCGTCGGGGATGGTTAAGAAGCTGAAAGCCAGTATGCTGATCATGTTTGTTTCGATCACCGTCGGTTCGATAGTGACGCTTGGCCTGTTGCTTCTGTTAGATATCATTACGTGGGAAGCTCGCTACGTGATACCGCTGGCGGGCATGATTATCAGCAACTCCATGAACGCTTCGGCGCTGACAGCCAACCGCGTGGTCTCTGACATTCGCGGTAATGCTCCGGCGATTGAATCCGCCCTTGCGCTTGGCAAGACCTGGCGTGAGGCCAGCCATCCGTTTCAGAAACAGGCAGCCATCGCCGGCCTGCTCTCGACCCTCAATTTCCTGAAAACGGTCGGTATCGTGGCTCTGCCGGGGGCTATGACCGGCATGATTCTGGCCGGAGCCGAACCTGTCAAAGCTGTTCTGTTACAAATCATTGTGGCTTTTATGCTTCTGAGCGCCGTAACAATAACGTCGGTCATGACACTGGAGTTGACCGTCCGACGGTTCTTCACCTCAGCGCACCAGCTCATCGACGGCCAGTGACACCCAACAGTACCGAAAACATGTCATGAGGCTGTTCCATATGTCATGGTGAGCCTGTCGAACCATGGTTCACAGACGTTTCGACGGGTCTTGGCCTTGACTGAGGCAGATTCGCCTTGTTTTTTGGCTCAAACCGGTTACATTTGGCCGTGTAGTCAGCCATTGGTTGACTATTCAAATGCAACGGAGAGGTGGCCGAGTGGTTGAAGGCGCACGCCTGGAAAGTGTGTGTAGGTAACCCCTACCCAGGGTTCGAATCCCTGCCTCTCCGCATATTATCAGATTGGACGCCTTCGGCGAGTATGCTGAAGGCTTTTCTGTATGTGGGATAAAGGGTTGTCTCTGTGAGATGACAGTTCGATAGTACTGTCTGGAGTAGACGTCTCTTTTGACTCTGATTCGC
>QNAF01000353.1 GCA_003641405.1 Candidatus Zixiibacteriota bacterium
CCTAAAAGCGTGAATCTCGAATGCATCAGACCTATCGAGTGCCTTGGAACCAACCCACTCCTTTTTACAAAAATGGTTAGCGAGAACGACTCCGGGATTAGTAACCTTGCTTATCCTAGAAGCGTGGCCGGAAAGTCCTGACCGGATTTCGCCACGATCATTTTTTGCACCTAATTTTCTTTACAAAAACCTGATTATTTCTTATCTTATGTGAAGATGAATCAAAACATTGTCTTCACAGGTAAGTACATAAATGCTCGGTAGTCTTGATTCGCAGAATCGCCTGTTCGCCACTGATAACAACTATCTGGAATATATAGGCGAAAATACCTTCTACGGCTTCCTGGCAAAACAACGACACCGATTGTTCCACGATGAGGAGTTCGCTGACCTCTATTGCCCGGACAATGGTCGTCCCAGCGTTCCGCCCAGCTTGATGGCTGTGGCGCTGCTGCTGCAGGCACACGACAAGGTGTCGGATGCGGAAGCCACCTCCAGGTCCCGCTATGACCTTCGCTGGAAGGTCGCACTGGGTCTGGAAATAGATGAAAATCTCTTTGCGAAAAGCACACTGCAAACCTTCCGTGCCCAGTTGATCATCCACGACAAGGTCGGCAAGCTCTTTAAAGCCTCACTGGAAGAAGCCCGTCTAAAAGGACTCTTCGGCGGCAGACGAAAACTGAAGCTTGCCGTTGACACCACGCCGATCTTCGGTAAAGGCGCTGTCAAAGACACCTACAATCTGCTGGCTGACGGCATTCGCCAGCTCGCCCGTGAACTGGCGCGCATCTTGGAACGTCCGCTGAAAGAGTGGGCGCATGAGCACGATCTTGACCGCTATTTCGGCAGTTCGATCAAGGGCGAATCAGACGTGGACTGGTCTGACGAAGGCTCCAAACGTGCTTTTCTAACGTCCATTGTCGACGACGCGGCGCGCTTGTTGGTCATCGCCCGCAATGTTCGCAGCACGCTGGACGAAGCGTCAGCAGATGATCGTGCCATCGTCGAGGCTTCCGAACTGTTGCGCACACTGTTGTTGCAGGATGTGGAACCACAACCGGACGGTGAATTTGCGATCAAACGGGGAACGGTCAAGGACCGAACCGTTTCCACAACCGACCCTGAGATGCGTGCAGGACACAAGAGTGCAAGCAGTCGATTCGAAGGTCACAAGGCATCTGTAGCCGTTGACATTGACACCGGTTTGATCGCCGATGTCGATGTAATTGCAGGCAATGCTCCGGACAACAGTGATGTTCTGGCGCTGGTTGAGGGTAGCGAGGAGAACACGGGCATGGAGGTTGAGACGACCATCGGTGACTGCGCTTATGGCGATGGCGCGACCCGTCAGGCATTTGCTAACGAGGGACGTGATCTGGTGGCGCGTGTTCCCAAGCGTCCCAAGCGTGCTACATTTCCCAAGGAGGATTTCGTCATCGATCTTGAGGCGGAAACGGTCACCTGTCCAGCGGGGAATACTACTCGTACCTGGCGTTGGGTGAAGTCCAACGGTCAACGTGTTCGGCAGTTTACATTTCCGGCATCTCTTTGTAATTCATGTGCATTACGCAGCAAGTGCACAACGCAATCGAGTTTGAAGTCATACGGAAGAACGGTGACTCTTCATCCGCAGGAGGCGTTGTTACAGGAGGCGCGTATTTTTCAAAGAACGGATGCGTTCGGTGATTGCGTCCGGCGACGTCAGGTTGTGGAACACCGGCTTGCCCGTTTGGTTCAATTGGGCATCCGGCAGAGCCGTTTCTTCGGACGGATCAAGACGAAGTTTCAATTAATCCTGGCGGCGACGGTTGCAAACTTCACATTGTTGATGAATGCAGACGCTATAATTGCGATTTCAGCTGCATAAAAACGCCGTTTAACGGTTTATTTTTGTACAATTAGTAAAACAAGGTTCTGGATACCGATATCACGATGCGAAATTACGAGGTTTACCAACTTTTCATACCAAAACCTTGCTATTTCAAATAAGTCTGTTTAGATCAGGCATATTGGCAGAGCGCCTCAAACGGGGGTTTCCAGCCACGTTGCTAGTGTTCTGTCCCATAAATGACTAAATAACACTTGCATTAGCGATGGGCTATCCGTATCTTCCTCCTGTAGATCAAACAGGAGGAAGAAATGCCCCGACCTTTAAGTATCTCTTTGACAGCAGAAGAGAAGCGCTCTTTGGAAAAAGTCGTTCGTTCACCATCTGCCGCCGTACGCGACGTTCAGCACGCCCAGATTGTCCTGTTGGCCGCTGAGGGATTGCCCAACGGTGAGATCGCCCAACGGTTGGGCTGCAACATCAACACCGCCCGTCTGTGGCGCAATCGCTTCCATGCCCTGCGGCTCGAAGGGCTGAGCGACGCCAAGGGGCGGGGGCGACGGCCGGTTTATGACGCCGACAAAGAGGCGGAAATCATCGCTGCCACCTTGACCCCACCCGATAATGCGACCCACTGGAGCAGTCGTCGCCTGGGCAAGAAACTGGGGGTTTCCAAGTCCACGGTGCACCGCGTCTGGAAAGCATATGACCTGAAGCCGCATCGCGAGAAGACATTCAAGTACAGCCGCGACCCTCTGCTGGTCGAGAAGGTGGTGGACATTATCGGACTTTATCTCAATCCCCCGGAAGGGGCTCTGGTTCTCAGCGTCGACGAGAAGAGCCAGATTCAGGCACTGGAACGGACCCAGCCGATCCTGCCGCTGGGGCCGGGACGACCGGCGGCTCGCACGCATGACTACAAACGCAACGGCACAACCACACTATATGCCGCCCTGAACCTGACCCGGCCCGAAGTCATCGGGCGGTGTTCCAAGCGTCACCGGCATCAGGAGTTCCTCGGCTTCATGCGGATGATAGATTTGCAATATCCTTCGGGTGAAATCCACCTTATTCTCGACAACTATGGGACTCATAAGCATCCCAAGGTGGAAAAATGGTTTGGACGACGTCCCCGTTATCATCGTCACTTCACCCCCACTTCGGCTTCATGGCTGAACTTGGTGGAGGTGTGGTTTTCGATTTTGACCCGTCAGCGGATACGCAGGGGCAGTTTCAGCAGTGAACTGACATTGCAGAAGGCAATACACAGTTACATTCGCGATTGGAATGAACATCCGGTTCCTTTCAAATGGGTCAAAACTGTGACTGAGGTCTTACGTCATTATAGCATAGATAAAAATGGGACAGAACACTAGCAATGTCTTCTCCAAGTATAAAATATTACGTTATTATTTCACGGACCTGACGAAAGTTGACAATCCAGACTTATTCCAGTAG
>QNAF01000354.1 GCA_003641405.1 Candidatus Zixiibacteriota bacterium
GAGTTGTCCAAAATACGGGTGCCTAATCACACGGATAGGGGAACCAATCGTCAATCCCTTAATTTCCTCCTTGGGGCCTTCTTCGGCGGGCGCGTCTCCGGCGGCAGGAATCACAACTTCCGGTCTGATAACGCCTGCACGAATCTGTGTGGCACCATTGATACAGGCCATCTCGCCTTCGTGTCGCTTTAAGAGATCGAATGTCTTTTGAGCCATATTAATCTGACCGAAACCCTCGGTGATTACCAGTGTCGTAACGATGTCTTCGGAGCCTGTGATGGCTACGCCGATATCGTGTCCAAGGAAATCGCGAAGGTCTTTGTCATCCAACCCACCAACGACAATCCCCCGTACGCCTAACTTGATCGCTTTGTTGAGCGCTCCCGCAGTCACCAGAGAACCACCGATCACAATATGGCCAGCGTGGCTTTCATCAATCAATTCCTCAGACAGCACCACCGTGTTGTCAGGGACAACGACTTTGATGGGTCCGTTCGTTTCGCCGCCGATTCCGAAAATCCCCTGCACGAACGACGCCGAGCAAGCAACTTCCACGCCTTCATTAGGGATTACTTCGGTTACTTCCCCATCGATATACGCCTTTACCTCAACGGGGGAAGGCTCACCGCGTTGGAGTACCTGGCCAGTGATGCTGGAGATAGACTCGAGAACACCATCGATAGTTGCATTGGCGTAATTCTTGAATATAAAGAGAGTCTTGGATAGGGCGAGGGGTTCACCCGCTTTGATGGGGTCACCCTTCTTCTTGAGCATTACCATATCGATGTCTTCAGGGGGGATGCCCAGTTTGTTGGCGATATTGAGCGGCACAACATTGCCCGGCAACACCGTGCGAGCGACTACGTCATCAGGTTTGACTCTGTCGCCTACTTTTGCCATGACATCGCCTTTGAGCGGCAGGATTCGCCGTTTCCTGACGATCAGTTTTTCGGTTACTTTGAGTCCGGGTGTATATGCGTGGCCCATAGAGTTCCTCTATATTGTCTGTCGTCGATTATCGACTAACTTTTCCTGCGTATTCTTCGCGTGGCAATTATGATAAGCAAAATGACTACCACGCCACCGATTAAGCCCCAGTTGCGAACAGCGTTGGATTCGGTTTTGTTGTTAACATCTGCTATCTTTAATGGTTCAACCTTTAGTGCGTCCTCAATATTTTCGTCGCTGAACGAGGTGAATATCTGTTTGAAAACTGGGGCCATGTCATCGAACTTCGACTCAAGACAGTAGAAGTAGAAATTGGCAACACCGTGCTTGTAGAATTTTACTGCTAACAGGTTTACCCGTGATTCTGCAGAGTTCTCACTCAGTATGCTGACTGCAGATGCAGCTTTCAGTTCGCTACTGAATTGGACAAACTTATCACTGGCCGATGTCATAAACTCATCCGTTGTGACCTCTGCCAGTTCGAGATTAAGTCCTGAAGACAGCAGATCGACGACGGAGTCAATCTGAATAGTTGAGAGTTCACCGACTGTATCGACCGTGAGCACCAGGTAGCTGCCCTGGAATATCGCTGTCGAGTCGTTTGCGGCAAATGCCGCTTCATATTCCGGATTTCCGCCAGCCTGTGAGAGGTAGTAGTCGGCAGTATTGTAGTCGATCCGGATCCATGTCTCCGGGTATGAGAAACTGAAATTGCCGTTGAAACTCACAAATGTTTCCGCTGATACGGTTACGGCCATGCAGAGCAGGACTGTTGCTGTTAATATCCAGAGTCCGGCAGCTTTTAGCTGGAATGACTTCATTGTCGTGATCCCTTTACGCCTGTTCGCTTTTATCAAGCGCATCGATCGGGTATATATCGAGTTCCTTCATCCATTTTCTTAGATAGGTCACCCTTTCCTGATCGCTCAGTGAGGACAGGTCAAATGGTCGTCCGCGGCCATCGAGAATGATCCCGGTCACGCCGCCATGGATTTCCTTTTCAACTTTGTTACCTTTGCCAGCCCCCACGTCATAGGCACGCTCTGGTTCGAACACAGCCTTGGCAGTCTGCGGCAGACCGTTCTCCTGGAGCCCCAATGGGAACAGTTTCATTTCCAGGTGCTTTAGCGTTCCCGAAACTCTGCCATCTGGTAGATCAATTGTGTATTTCATTACGGGGCCCGGCTTTTTGGTTACGCCTGCCGGTGCAATGCACGTTCCGAGGTGAATCAGACAGTCCTTCTCGAAGACCTCGGTAGCGGCTTTCGCCTGGACTTCTGTCAGTACTCCCAACTGCGGCATCATGAAGATCGAGTCAACGGCCAGCCGAGTGATACCCTCTGGCAAGAAGGCATCGATCATCATCATCGCGGATTGCTGTCTTCGCGGAGCGTGTGAAAGCACTCCGCCCGAGCCGATGAGCATGTTCAGTGTCATCATATTGACGATTGTCTGACCGGATGAGGACTGTTCAAATGCGTCTGCAATTGTTCTTTGCTGCTGAACGCCCTTGAGAACTGTAGCGAATGATTTGTGCTGTTTGAACGCAAGACGCAGAGCTTCTTTGGCAACGGCTTGCTCAAAAATCAGATCCCCGATCGACTGCGGAATAGTCGTTGGCCTGATCATCTTGTTCTTCACCCGGTTGCGGAGGTCACGTTCGTCCATTTCAAACGGTACCCAGCGCATTACCATGGGCAGTGTTGCTTCAGCGAAAACATTGGAAATCGAATACGACATCCCGAGGTTTGCTGAGACAGTGCGGTTGAATTCACCATCGCTGCCGTCGGGACGGAACACTGAGAAAACGTCCGTAGTGGCACCACCAATATCAACACCCATGGCCTCGATACCGTACTGATTAGCGATTGTCTGGATTATCAGCCCTACCGCACCGGGTGTCGGCATAATGGGGGCATCCGCCCAGGTCATCAGCTTGCGATAGCCGGGTGCCTGTGCCATAACATGTTCCATGAACAGCTCGTGGATTTCTTCACGAGCCGGGCCGAGATTTTCGTGTTCGAGAACCGGTCTCAGATTATCTACAGTACGGAGGTCAACCTTGTCGGAAAGTGTCTGTTCGACCGCTCCCGCGGCTTCCTTGTTGCCGGCATAGATGATGGGCAGTTTGTAACCGGTACCAAGGCGTGGTCGTGGATCGGCTGCCGAAACCAGTTCCGCAAGCTCAACCACGTGAGTGGTCGTGCCACCGTCGATCCCGCCCGATAGCAGGATCATGTCCGGTCGCAAATGCCGTATACGCTCAATCTGCTGGTGCGGAAGGCGTTTGTCGTTGGAAGCAATCACGTCCATAA
>QNAF01000355.1 GCA_003641405.1 Candidatus Zixiibacteriota bacterium
CACTGCACCTGACCGCGCTACGCGCGCGCAAATCGGCGGCCAAACGCGCATTTAGTTTGTCCTGTGGCAAATGCCTCACGCCGCATCCGCGCGGCAGGTGAGTTCATCCGTTAGCCGGGACAGCGATACGATGTTATTTGGCACAATCAATACGTGCTGCACAGCAGGAAACGCCTATGCTGGATGAAATACTAAATCAAGGTATTGCAGCCATAAAAACGGGAGATAAAGAACGCGGCAAACAACTGCTTCTCCAGGTGTTGGAAGCCGACGAAGGCAATGAAGTCGCTTGGATGTGGCTTACTGTTTGCACAACTGACTCCAATCTTAAACGGGAATGCTACAAACGTGTTCTTGAGATTAACCCAGGTAATGAACTCGCTAGAAAAGGTTTGCGCCAGTTGGATGCGATGGGGAAGATCAAATCATCACCAAGTGCAAGGAGACCTAAGAAAAAAGGGGAAACCAAAAAGAAATCTCGCAGTCGAACGCGGTATATATTGCTTGCCATTTGTGCTATCGTTATCGGTAGCTGTGCGTTTGTATTTATTTGCTCGATTCTCTATACTCCCAAGTCCACGTCGCCTCAAACTGCAATTCGTACAGCTTGGATAAACCATTTTGACGTTTGTCCATCATCCAGTGAGTATGGAGTGTTAGTGAGTGATAAAGTCAATGCGTATGACAACCCAGAACTGAGTGGATTTCCTGTCACTCACATTCCCCACGGTACACAAGTCGAAATTTTGGAAGAGTCGGTTGGTTACAGTGCATGGAAGTTGCGTTACAACGGTCAAGTCTTGTACGTGGATTGTCCATTTGTTTCGGACTATGACCCCTTGCAAGGTGTGCAGCCAAATGAGGATAATTGTGCTTGCAGGTGAGAAGATATTGAGCATCGGTGAACACGTTGAGGAAAGATGTCTCGTATATGGAGGGGGGAGTCCCGGCTAACAACGGGTTGCAGCCGACCGCGCTACGCGCGTGCAAATCGGCGACCAAACGCGCATTGTAGTTAGTCTTGTAGCGGCGGCTCTCACGCCGAATCCGCGCGGCGGCTGAACCCGAACGTTATGTGGTCTGCCTTTTGTGCGTATCACTTTTGGTGTGACGGGAAGGGATTTATGAGGTAAAAAGAAAGGAGGATAATGTTATGACATCTTCAATAACCTTTACAAAAGAGGCGTTCCTTGATCAGGTGGGGCACTTCAACTGGGCTCAAGTTAGTCTCGAACACGTTAAAGAAGAAGCGAAACTCAAAGGTGGAAGGGGCGTCAAGGTCGCCGTAGTGGACAGCGGCATTGATATATATCACGAAGATTTAATGGACGCTGTCAGGGGTGGAGTGAATTTCACCACAGAACATCGAAGTGACTATACCGACCGATTTGGACACGGCACATTTTGTGCAGGTATCATAGCAGCAAGCGACAACGGTATGGGCGTCACCGGAATTGCTCCCAATGTTGAACTCTACGCAGTCAAAGTCGTCAATGACATGGGACTAGGTACTCCTGACTGGGCTACCTGCGGTGTTGAGTGGTGCATCGACCACAAAATGGATATAGTCAGTCTCAGCTTTGAGGACCAATTGCCGTACAAACCGCTAGAACTTGCTATCCACCGTGCAATTGCTTCGGGGGTAATTCTCGTGGCCGCCGCGGGGAACCTGGGAGATAGCGATCCAACAACTGTTGAACTCTCGTACCCTGCTGCGTATCCGGAGGTTGTATCGGTGACTGCACACGACAAAATGCTTCAGCATGCAGACTTTGCTTCGACCAATCCTGAGGTTGATATATCTGCCCCAGGCATCAACATCGTTAGCTGTTTTCCGGGGGACATGTACTCTGCACAAAGTGGTACTTCGATGGCTGTGCCATACGTTGTAGGAATAATTGCACTGATGAAAAGTGAGCGACCAGATCTGTCCCCGAAAGACATCGAACATATCCTAGAACAGACTTCGGTAGATAAGGGGCTACCAGGTCGTGACCCTACTTATGGGTGGGGGATTCTGGCACCAGAATCCGTATTTGCCCTACTGGACAGTATCTAAGCATTGCTTCAGAGTCAGCAAGGGCTATTAGTCCTATATAGAGCTATCTTATCCAGAGTGGTTCTGCCCATTTTGAACAAGTGAGGAGGATGAAATGACTGAAGAAAAGAAAGTCCAGGCAACACCGTTTGGGGCATTGAATGAGGATGATCTTAGAAGAATAATCCAGGAGGTACTGACGACCGAACTAAGACATATCGTGCGAGATGAATTGCGAGCGGTCCTTAGCCGTATGTCACCGGTCCTGCAAGAAAGCACGTCTCCTATTGGGAGGGCACCGGCCTTTGCCACACCTGGTGGTTTCAGTGTTCGACCTGCTGGTTGGTGGGGGGCGGTCAAAGGTGCAGCTAAGAGGGTTGGAAGAACTGCTGTAGGAGTGACGACTGCTCCATTCACAGGAGCATATGGAGCGGTCACCGGCGACTGGGACGGCGCCAAGTGGTCTGGAAGGCAGACGGTAGATGGCGTTGCTGGGTCAGGCACATGGAATCAAATCGGGAGTACTGCCCAGAGAACGACCGCTGCCAGGACAGAGAACGCCTACAACCAGTGGGGGGTTTTCGTGGGGTGGAACGTGTACTGCGGAAGGTGCGGAGGCTATCTTGGCATCACGCAATCTCCTGTGGGCTCGGCATCCTGCCAGTGCAGCGCAATCAACGTCTGGTAGTTTTCCTGATGAAGTGTTGACGGATGACGAAGGCGAATTGCACTTGCACTCAGCGCCTGGCTTGGCTAGAGCATACTCGCTCCAGTAGATCGAGGATGGCGCGGGCCTGGTATTGCACTTGCACTCAGCGCCTGGCTTGGCTAGAGCATGGGTTACCAAGATCCGAGCGTGTTGCATCTTCTATCACTGCCAATACTCAGGCGGAAGATTAGCCAGTAATTGCAAAGACAATCGAGTCAAAACTTTGCTTGATGAGCAATTCTGCGAAGCAGGGGAAAGCCACATAACACTGCATGCAGCCGACCGCGCCTATCGGCGCGAGGAAACAGCGGCGTTGTTGCATGGGTTGGTGGTGTTGTGGCGGAGGTGATATTGCATGGGTCGGCGCGGCGGCTGATGCTGACCGTTAGAGCGGCCAAGTCAAAGGGCGGAAGAAAGTTTTGCCAGTACGGGGTACTGCACATTGTCAAACGTAGTGAGGCAAAGTTCTCGAACGGGGCAGGTTCACACGTCTCGTCCACGAGG
>QNAF01000356.1 GCA_003641405.1 Candidatus Zixiibacteriota bacterium
CCTGACAAACGTCCGTTTCAGCGTGATCAGGGTGAGGTATCAGTGGATGAGGCAGGCAAGATAGTCGAGTCTGTAGACAGTCCACCAAGGGTGGGTGAGCAGATATCAAACATTAACATCCGCCGGGTAGATACTGAGTTTGATATCCAGAACATGATCGATGAAGCGTCCAGCATCAACATAACACGCGGCATGGATGCGCCCAGAGACACACTCGCTGCCATTGAAAACAGGGCAGATGAGTACGGACTGAAGGACATACTGGGCCATGATCCTGTAAAGGATGGCGTGATGCTGCCAGCGAAGGCGGTAGGTGCAAGAAACCTGTTGATTGAACTTGGTGAGCAGTTGTACCAGGAGGCACGGAAGATAAAGAACAACGCACTGAATGTTAATGATAACGACTTGTTTTCATTTAGGCAGAATATCGCAAGATACAATGCAGTGCTGGCAGTTGTCGAAGGCCAGACAAGACTTGCTGGACAGTTGCTGGGATCATTCAGGATCCCCGCACATGCAACCGGCAAGATACGTGATGTACATGTTGCAAGCCTGCTTGAAGAGATGGGTGGGCCGAAGACTGCCATGACGATGGCAAAGGCTATTGCTGACAAGAAGTCACTCAAGGAAGTTGCCAAGGCCACAAGGGTTGGCTGGTTTATCAAGACGATCAGAAGGGCAGAGCAATTCAGATATAACTCGATGCTGTTTGGTGTTAACACGCACCTGAGAAACTTTATCGGTAACTCTGCTGCAATGGTTGGCCATGTTGCCGAGACACCGTTTGTAGCAGCCGCAGGAAAGGCGCGTAAGGCATTCCACAGCGCGGAGAGGGTAGTAGACCCATCCGATGACTATGTACGCGGCACAGAGTCGCTTGTACAGATACTCAGCATACCTGCAGGTGTATGGGATGGACTAAGACTCGCCGGCAGGGCATTACGTGATCCCGATTTCACCGTAGGTGGCAAGAAGACGTTTGACCTTGCAGATAGAAACTGGGCGATGCGCAATTATGCATGGTCGAATAAAAACCCGGTACTACGTGCAATGGCATTTGCTGTTGATGTCGGACTGTTAAACGGTGCATCACGTGGACTCAATGCAGGCGATAGTTTTTTCAAAGGCATTGCCTACCGGATGGAGAAGAATTCAGTGGCATGGCGCAGGGCCATGAATGAGGGCAAGACAGGCGATGACCTGTTAAAGCGTGTCAATGAGTTAATGGTCAATATGCCTGCCGAGGACTACATCAAGGCAATGGATGAAATGCAGGTGATGACATTCACCAACCGGATGCAGGGTGAGATGTTATTGCAGTTGCAACGCGCCATCAACCGTACACCGGGCGCCTCACTTGCCGTCCCATTCTTTGGTACGTTGGTCAACCTTGCCTCATGGACAATGAGGAGGACACCCATGGCCCCGCTTACTCCATCATTCTGGAGGGCAGTAGAGAAGGGCGGTATATCGGCAGACAAGGCATTTGGACAGGCGATGGCAGGTACTATCCTGGTCGCTGCTCCAGTTTGGAATATGGTCAGAGAGAAACGGCTCACAGGCTCTGGGTCATTCCTGTCAGAGAATACAAAGCGCAACTGGATCAAGGCAGGCTGGAGACCAAATTCAATACTCGGTGAGGATGGTAATTATCATGTGATATCAGGTGGTGCGCCAATGGCTACACTGATGCTGACATACGCAACGCTATTTGAGGCGGCAGGTTTCATGGAGGATGAAAATGTACGCACCGAGATTATGATGGGTGCTGCTTTTATGTTTGGTGAGATTGCACTGGATCAGACGTTTGCACGTGGCATGGCTGAATGGATAGATGCATTTACCAAGCCAGCACCGTGGAAGTCCTCAGCACTGACAAGAAGTACACTGACATCGTTTACACCGGCCTGGCTGAAGGATGCACGAAGGTGGAATGATCCAACACGCAGAGAGACTAAACTGGGTAGTTTCTCCGACAGGCTGACGGCTCAGTTTATGAACCAGATACCGGGACTATCTGACAACCTGCCACCTGCACTGGGATACTTTGGTGATGAGGCAGAGATAGGCTACGACCTGATATCAATATTCCCGGCATACGGTGCAAGTGATGATATGCACCTGTATCACCACCTGGATAAAAACGGCTTCAGGATGCTTAAACCCAAGCCGGTTATATCTGTTGCAGGCCAGAAGATTGACCTGAATAAAGACATGTCAGATGCAAAGGGTGAAGGTTATGTGTATCACTACTATCAGAAGTTCCTGGGCAACTCACGCAGGGATTTAATCTCGGCGGTTATCAATACGGATGAATACTGGAATGCACCTGAAGGCATCATGGGTACAGGCACAGGTGATAATCCGACACGTGGTGATTTAATCAACCGGGCCATGTCGAGAGCGAGGGGTCTGGCGTTGATGAAACTCGCAGACCGTTATGGTGATACCCGGCTTGAAGAGCTTGTGCAACGCGAGATGGACAAGGGCAACTTTGAAGTACATCCGACCATGCCACATATCCAGCGTGAGAAAATGAAGCAGGGCAAAGAGAATAAAGGTGTTATGGATACACTTAACCTGCAACAAGACGAAGAATACCGGGAAGAAGAGGTAACATTTTAATGACAACAAATGTGGCAGTACCCTACATAACCTATGACGCAGACGGTGTTAAGACAGTCTATACATTTGCCTTTCCGATTATCGAGTCGCTGGACTTGCTGGTGCTGGTTGGCGGTGTACTGCAAGTTGAATACAGCACCTACACTGTCGAGAATGTAACCGATAACGGTGGCGATGTTGCGTTTATATTGCCACCCACTGAGCAGGTATCAATCGTCCGTAAGACAACGATATCCCAGCAACTGGATTATACCGAAGACCCTTTTGAATCTCGGACGCATGAGTTTGCGCTGGATAAAATTACATATATCCTGCAAGAGCTTATCGATGGAGGTTTCCAGGGCGTGGACTCTGACGGCAACCCGGTTATCCTGACGCTTGATCTGTCCGTAACCGCTGGAGTGACAACGGTGACGATCAACAACAGTGCCGGATCAGATGCGGTTATCCCACAGTGGGAGTCCGGTGAGCTGGCTGGAGTCTTCCACGGCGAGATAACCACATCACCGCCTGCTGATGGAGATTTAACGACACACCCAGATGGTTATGTGTTTATCGAAGTTGCGCTATGAAAATACAAAGACGTTTAGCGGTATCACTGGAGGGCAAGGTACACG
>QNAF01000357.1 GCA_003641405.1 Candidatus Zixiibacteriota bacterium
AGCCGGAGAGCTTATGGAGGCAATGAAGTGAGTTCTGAGCGATTGAGAGAATTAGAAAGCCTTATCATTTCGTATAAGGCTTTCGCTGAATCTGACGATGGCGTGGCGATTCTTAAAGATTTGTCGCGAGAATGTTACGAGAAAGAATTAACTTTCGTTGACGGCAACCCAAACGGGACTGCTTTCAACGAAGGTAAGAGGTATGTAATGTTACATATCCGAAGATTTATTGATACCAATGTTGATGATGTAAGAGAACTGAGCAAGAAACTCGAAAGGTAGAATCATGGAAACTGAAACCACCGCAGCAGAAACAGAAGCAGGAACGGAAGCGTTTAGCTGGGTTAATGAAGAAGGGAAACTTTCTGAAGGCTGGAAAGAGCAGTTATCGGAAGATATCAGGGGCGAAAAGAGCCTTGATACTTTCGACGACATTCCTGGGATGGCAAAGATGCTGGTTCACGGCCAGAAAATGGTTGGTCGTAATAGGATTGCTTTGCCGACCGAGGTATCAACCCCGGAAGAGATAGACGAGTTCTACCGTCAGATAGGTCGCCCGGAAACGAAGGACGACTACAAGATGGAAGTACCGGACGAATTGGCTGACGTTATGGACGCCAATGTCATTGAAGGTGCGAAAGAACTGTTCCATAAGATTGGTTTGACACAGGCTCAAGCTGACGCACTGTTTGCTTTTGACCAGAAGCGATACTCTGACGCTATGCAAGGTAACGAGGCTTTGGTTGAGCAGGCGACCAAAGACGCAGAGGCAGCCTTGCGTAATAAATGGGGCGCGGCTTATGATGAGCGGCTCCATATCGCAAACAAGATGATTGCAGACAACACAGATGATTCAAACAGAGAACAAGTATTGGCTTCGATAGGGAACAACCCTGTGGTCGCTGATTTCCTTGCAACCATCGGCAAGAAGTTTATGGAAGGTGGTTTAGTTGACGGAGTGTCGACCTCTATCAATACGCCGCTGGAAGCTAAAGCGAAAGCTGATGAACTGCGAAGTACGCCTGGCTATTTGAATGGGCAGTTGGCGAAGTCCAATCCATCTATGCACGCCAGGATTACTGAGCAAATTACCGAGCAGATGAAGCTCGCTTACCCGGAAGGGTAGCTGGTAGCCGAAAGGTCAGCCGTCTACTGGACGATAAGCAGAGGTAAGGTCTCCTGGATTGGAGGTAGCCCGACCGATGTTGTGTCAATTTTATCCCTTTTAGGAGACTAATCATGGCTATTAGTACAGTTTCAACTGCTTTTACAGAGCAGTACGCTGCATTGGTCTACACTCTCTCACAGCAAATGGGTTCCAAGTTTCAGGACAAAGTGCGCAACGAGACTGTGGTCGGTGCAAAGAATCGGTTCTTTGAGCGGCTAGGCGACGCTACCGCCCAGGAAATCACGACTCGTCATGGCGATACGCCACTGAACGAGATACCCCATAGTCGCAGGCGTTTGACCCCTGCCGACTATAATACAGCTACGCTTGTTGATAATCAGGATGATTTGAAAATGCTTATCGACCCCCGTGGCCCCTACGCTGCGCAGCAGGCTAAAGCACTTGGTAGGAAGAAAGATGATATTGTCATCGCTGCCGCCCTTGGTGATGTAGCCACTGGTGTTTCTGGTGGTACTACCGTTGCTTTTGAGGACGATTCTCGAAGCATAAACGGTGATGGTACCGTTACTGCACTGGGAACGCTTGCGTCGGCTGGTACGGAAACAGATATTACTCTCGCCAAGATTTTGACGATGATGAATATCTTTAACGAGGAAGATGTGGATGAAGACATTCCCAAGTATTGGGCTGTCAGTCCTCGTGAAATCAAGGTTATGCTTGATATTACCGAAATCGGGAGTGCTGACTATAACACGGTCAAAGCTCTTGCCGCAGGTAAAGTCGAGACTTTCTCTGGTTTCAAGTTCTTCTGGACGAACCGACTTCCCCTTGATACTGCGTCTGAAACTACCAGGCGGACTATCGCGTGGGCGGAAGACGGTATCATTCTCGGTACTGCCGAAGGTATCATGTCTAAGATAGACACGCTGCCTACCCGGAATTACGCAACTCAGGTCTATTCGGAGATGTCATGTGGAGCTATCCGCCTTGAAGGCGCGAAGGTTCACGAGGCATTGATGGATATAGCATAAGGAGCTAAACATGGCTATTCTTGATGAACTTGTCCTTCCCAGAGGCGTGATATTCGGTGATGTGTCCGAGCCTCTCCAGGACATCTACGAAGTAAGTACCGTAGCGAATTATCAGCTTGGTACGAAACTGGAATACGGTGATGGAAGAGTCTTCCGTTACAGTAAGGCTGGCGGCGCCATTGGTGCTGCCCTAATGAGTCAACAGGCTGCTGTTGTAACCGAGTTGACAGAGGTTGCCCAAACAGGCCACGCCCAAGCGGTAGGTGCTGTTGATATCAATGTTCTCATCGCTACTGGTGCGACATTGGTAGACAATGAACTTGCCGGCGGAACGCTCTTTGTTAATAAGGGCGGAGCCATTGGCGATGCGTACAAGATTGTTGCCAGTAAGATTCGTTCTACTGACACGATTCTTGACTTGAAGCTGGAAACGGCTATCCGCAATGCTATCGTCGCAACTGACGAAATCAGCATCATACCGAACCGTCAAAGCAATGTTGTTGTGGCTCCGACCACGACTACCGGCGTGATGGCTGGTGTGGCATTGGTTGCTGTCGCGGATAACGAGTTCTTCTGGGCGCAAGTCAGAGGCCCGGCCCCTGTTATTGTTGACACTGGCGAAACAGTTGTCATCGGTAACACTGTTGGGCTTCCCGCTACATCGTCTGTTGCTGGTGCGTGTGGTGTCCGTGTTACCCTTGAGCAGTCTTGGGGTAGCGTGATGGCTGTTGGTGCAGCCGCAGAGCCTGCTTTGATTGATTTGGCTCTAGAGTAATCTGGTGGGTTGTGATGGCAGGGGTTTCTCCTTTCGGCCCCTGCCTCACAATTTCTTTTGAGGTGAGACATGGCGGTATCAAATACGAGTTTGTGCAATCAGGCGCTGGCTATGATTGGTGCGAAGAGACTGAACGACCTTGATACGGACAATTCTGTCGAGGCAATTCAGTGCCGCACCCATTTTGAGCCTACACGAGACTCCCTCCTCCGCTCTCATTGGTGGGGGTTTGCTTCTGCGCGGGCTTCGCTTGCACAAGATACTGTTTCCCCTGATTTTGAATGGTCTAATC
>QNAF01000358.1 GCA_003641405.1 Candidatus Zixiibacteriota bacterium
CACTTCATGAACTGGCCAATCGGCGCAGGTTCATTCTTGGCTCCGGTTCACCGAGGCGCAAGAAGCTGCTCAGTGAAGCTGGAATCAGCTTCCAACAGCGACTATCGATTATAGAAGAAATCCAACGCGAGGGTGAAGATCCTTTCGCCTTTGCTCTAAGAATGGCACAGGAAAAAGCTCTGGGCGTAGCCGGTAGAGGCGACACTGGCGAAGTCGTGCTTGGCGGTGACACTGTAGTTGTACTGAATGGTGTTATCCACGGCAAGCCAACGAGCGAACAGAATGCAGTCGATACGCTGAGCCGTCTCTCAGGCCAGAGTCATGTAGTGTGTACGGCACTGGCACTTGCCACCGGCGACAAGCTGCTAACATCCGGTCACGAAATGACTACGGTTGTGTTCAACCGTGTCACCCCTGAGCAGATACTATCCTATATCGCGACGGGCGAGCCAATGGACAAGGCTGGAGCCTATGGTATACAGGGTATGGGGGGGTTTTTGGTTGACACTATTCAAGGTAATCTTGATAATGTTATCGGTTTGCCGGGTACCCTGCTAGAAACTCTGGCTGCAGAAGCGCTATGCTGTCTTGAACTTGATACTGGTTGAAAATGAGCGAGTTATACAAAAAACTTGGTGAGTTACTTGAGATGGAAAGGCAACGCCGTGGTCTTTCTATCACTGACGTGGCCAACGAACTCAAGATATCCGAAGCTAACCTGACGAGCATTGAATGCGGCGAAGCAGACACCCTGCCCTCACAATTGTACTTCAAGATGTTCGCCAGGTCATATGCTGAGCATCTCGGAATTGATTATGCAAGGACAATTGAAGCAATCTGTGAGGAGATTGGCGAACCTCTCGATACACTCGACAAGCAGGAACGGGATGATGCTGGTGACAAGAATGGTAGTGATTCTGAACCAACTGATTCTGACGAAGAGTCGATGCAGGAACCGAAACCGGACAGGAGCCTTCTCAAACTTATAGTCTGGATAGCTGGCCTGATTCTAACAGCTTTTGCCGTCTTTCTCGTTATTGTTATGCTCGTATCCGACGATGACACAGCAGTTGATGCCGACTTCGAACAGTCCGCTGAAATACGCACTGAGAGCAGTGAAAATAACGAATCAACCCCGGAAAACCTGGACTACAAATGGTCCGACCCACCAACGGGAGCACCTGACAGTTTGCTGCTATCGATAACGGCCAAGCAGGAAAGCTGGGCTACGATCATCGCCGATGGAGACACAGCCATCTACCAGACTCTGACACCACTCCGCCAGTACCGTGTGGGAGCGAAATACAGACTGCTTGTATCGATCGGTGTTCCGCGCGTTGTGGAGACAAGTCTTGACGGACGTCCCGTGTATCTCGCAAACCAGAACACCGGCAGGATATCACGTGTCGAAATCAACCAGTTGAATCGAGACACAATTGGTGAATCACGACCGCCCCAGCCAGTAACACGAAGATCGACCCCTGCTGTTCAGCAGATCGACACTGTAATCAATCAGACCATTAGCGATCAGAATATTGATAGTGTAAATTCGGATAGCACTCTTGAACAGGAAGCGGTTAACGATGGGACTTAGAGATCTATTCGCAACGCTTCAGATCAAACGCCACATGGGTCGGATTGACAACATTCCAATCTCCTTCCCGGCTGATCTACTAAAACCCCGACACATCCTGGTCTGTCTTCCGGAGGGGTTGCGGGAATTAACGCTCGTCAAGCAGTTCCTACCGGCCATTTCGGGCCTGTTTAAGCCGGCTGATATCAGTCTGCTGGCAATGCCGGGCATCAAAGTCTATGATATCTATCCTCGCAAAGGGTTCCAGATTCTAACACCGTCGGTGGACCAGCTCACCTGGTCCGGACTGCCAAAGAAAACGTATCTGAAAACGCTGACAGACCAGAAGTTTGACATGGTTCTTGACCTGAACTTCCAATCATCATTCTTTACGTCTTCGATTTTGCTCAACTTTCCAACTGCCGTAAGAATCGGACGCGGCAACCACCTTGGCAGACCGTTCTACAACCTTGAGATTAAGACCAAGTACTTGCGTGATGAGCGCAATATCTATCGTTCTCTTCTCGAGACCCTTGGAACAGTCATGAACAAACCTGTCGATGGGGCAACCGCCCACACCGCCAACTAGACTATGGAGTGCATGTGCATCTAAAGCAGATTGAAATGCTGGGATTCAAATCTTTCCCTCTCAAGACAACTCTCAAGTTCTCGGAGGGCGTTACTGCCATCGTCGGTCCTAACGGTTGTGGTAAAACGAACATACTTGACGCTCTGCGCTGGGTACTGGGTGAGCAAAAGCCCACGCTCCTGCGTGGCGGCAAGATGGAAGAAGTCATCTTCAATGGCACTCACCAGTTGAAGCCGCTGGGTATGTCCGAAGTGACCCTGAGAATTATCAACAATCACGGCGTGTTGCCTACCGAATACCACGAAGTCCAGATCACCCGGCGACTGTTCCGCAGCGGCGAATCTGAGTACCTGATGAACAAGGTGCCATGCCGCCTGAAGGACATATCCGATCTATTTGCGGACACCGGGCTGGGAGCTCATTCCTACTCCGTGATCCAACAGCATATGATTGATGCCGTCATTTCCGACAAGGCTGAAGAACGTCGCTTCCTTTTTGAGGAGGCCGCCGGCATCACCAAGTACAAGCAGCGTCGCAAGGCTTCCATGCGAAAGCTCGAAGCAACTGAGAATGATTTCCTCCGCCTGAAGGATGTCTACGCTGAAGTCAAAACGCGTGTAAACTCACTGTACCGACAGCACAAAAAAGCGGAACGATATAGCAAACTGTCGAATCAGATAAGAGACTGGGAACTTCATCTTGGATCTTCCAGAATTGAACGTCTTCAGAGAGAGAAGCGTGAGCTAAGAGCAGACTTTGATTCATTTACCGAGCAAAAGCTCAATAGCGAAACAACTCTCGACAAGGCCTACGCCTGTATCGAGACTGAGCGTCAGGAGCTACTCGACGTTGAGAGGAACATGACTCAGCTCGGTAATGATATCTACTCCATCACGGAAGATGCTCACGGCTGTGAAAGGGAGAGCTCGGCCCTCAACGAAAAGACGACCAATGCTCTGCGACTGATCGAAAAGAACACAGAGGATATCAAGGCGCTTGATAATCGAGCCGGTGTCCTTAAGGACCAAAGCAGTAAGACCTATGAAAGACTTGATGAACGTCAG
>QNAF01000359.1 GCA_003641405.1 Candidatus Zixiibacteriota bacterium
ACCCGTCCCCCACATGCACGATGTTCGAACATTCGAAACTCTCCCCTGTCTTCTCGCTAATCATCCTTATCGTTAAATTCGCATCCGTGATGTTGTTCCCGCACGAATCATTCACCTTCACCTGAATTGTCACATTCGAACCGCGAAGAACCTCCTGACCCTTCGGATACACGAGATAATTCGTCAAGGTCCCGTTCATTATGACGGTGAAGTTCTCCGTCCTCTCCTGTTCGTAATACTCATCCGTTGACATCGCGTACCATTTCCTGACGCCGGGAGAATACGAACAGTTCGGTGCGAAATGGTAAACGAGATGACCGGTAGCATTCGTTAAGTTCACGAATCCCCAGTCCCACACATTAGAGTTCAACTCCACCCAAACCGTGACATTCATCGGGACAGGAGCACTTCCGTTGTCCGTATCATTCACCTCGACAACGAACAGCGTGCTCTGGGACGAATCGCTTGTTATGTTAACTGAACTCTCATTCCCAACCACATGCTCCACCGTCACATTCGCCGGCTCAAGAACAGGCGCATTCACTTTCGAAGTGTTCCATTCGTTTTCCTCGTCCATAATCTGGAAGAAGAAATAATTATCCGTGTCATACCCTCCCGAGAAGTCAACATCCGTTTTGTCAAACCATCCTATGACCGAACACGTCCCGTTCCCGTTTGCAAGGTTCGCCGTTCCTTTCTCTTCCCAACTCGCCTGACCATCAGTCGAAACCCATAACGTGCAGTTCGTCTCATCCCCCTCCGGGTCATCAATATTGACGGTGAAGTTGAACCACCTTGTCCACCCGTCCGAGCCCGGTGAAACCGAGGGCGAACTCGTATTCTGCGGCGGCACGTTCTCCAGCCAGAACCAGTCCGGAAGGTACGTCGAATTCGAATTGAAGTACGCCTTGCTCGAATTCATGCGTATGCTCCAGTTCCCTTCAGCCCTCCCGGTCGAATTCCACGTGTAGTTGTAGAATCCGCTCTGATACTCATCGGGCGAATACGGACCCTCCCATGTCCCGTTGGGCGAACGAAGTTCAAGCGTTCTCGTAACGCCCGCAACCGGATTCTCATTCGGCTGGTTCGAACACTCCGATGTCACATTGAACTTTATGTCAATCAGTTCCGTTACATTAAACGACGGCTGCCCGTTCGTCCAGTTCGGCGTTACAATCCAGTTCTTGAGCTGCCCAATCACATCAAACGGATACTCCTCCGGGTCCGTGAAATTCTTCTCAGCGTAACACTCGTCATCATACACCCCGGCCTTCCAGAACCTCTGCCCTGCCCTGTACGAACAGTTCGGGTCGAAGTTGTATATGGCATAACCATTCGCATACGTTACGTTTGCATGACCGGAATCGTAGTCACTCGTTGAATTCTGCGTGAACCAGAACGACACGTTTACGCCCACGTTGTCGTACGTGTCGTTATCCAAATCCCTTATCCTTATCCTGAACTCACCCGTCCCCAAACCTTCCCTTTCAATCGAGTCAGGGTCCGAAATCCGGTAAACGTAAACCGTATCCTTCTGTATAGTCTGGCTCGCGTTGGACGAGTTGTGATAACCGTATATGTCCGTTATGTTGAGCAGGAACATTCTCGACCCTCTGTCCGAGCAGTTGAAGTCTTCAAAGGAAAGCTGAACATCCTTCCACACGCTTAAATCGCTTCTAACAGTAGAGTTCAGCAGCCTCCACCCCCCAGAAACGTTCACGTAAAGCGAGATGTTGAGCTGCTCGCCAAGCGAGGGCTCTGACTGGTCCGGGTCACGTATGCTCGCGTTGAACGTCCAGACCTCACCCCACCCGAAGTTCGAACACGTCGGGTCTATGTCATCCCTGTCACACTTCGACGTTATGGTAAGCGCGTGTATCTCCGGATTGCTCACGAGTATGAATGCCTCCTTCTTGTTGAACAGCGATGACGAGTTGTAATACTTCTTGGACGCGTTCATGGTAAGGTTGTAGTATCCGTAGGCCCAGTCGTTAGTCACGGGCGCGTTCACAGGTATGGTGCAGTTGTACCACCCGTTGCCCTCGTCATCCGTCGGGGAACAAAGATAGTTCTGCTGCGGGACCGTGAATTCAACAGTCGCATTCGCCAACGGCCCGTTCGTGGCGTAACAATCATCCGTCACGTTCCCGCGGATGAGCAGAGAGTCGATACCCTTCCTCATGGTCTTGTTCGTCTCCGGCAGCTGAAGACTCACGTTCAGGGGCTTCGTCGTCAGATTCACGTTGAACAGACTCGAGTTCCTTGTGAAGTACCCGTCGTATTCGTGTTCAACCTTCCATTTCTGCGGCCCAATCCTGTAATTACACCTCCCGCTTGAGGGGAAAACATCAATCAAATCATCTCCTGTGAACCCTGTCTCCAAATCCAGCACCCATACATACTCGCTCTCGCTTACCGCGTACGTATCCTCGTTGCTTGTAACATAGAACCTTCCTGTCCCAAGGTTCGGAACCAGCTGCCCCCTGTCCGTGTCGTTAACCCTGACCTTGAACGTGGCGTTCGACTGTGATGGAGCGATGGACCTGTCGACCACGGAATTGTTGCCTGAAATCAGGATGAATGCTATGTCATCATCCGTCACGGTGAAGTTCGTAACATTCGTTTCGTCCTCTGCCACCCACGAATCATCATCCGAAACATTCCACTTGAACTGCCAGCCGCCCCTGTCTGATTTACCCTTCGTGTTGAATGGCGGCGGGTTCGTCACCTTAATCACCGCACTTTCGTTGTTCAGCACAATCTGGTATGCGTACGCACCCCAGTCGGTCGATGTATTACTCTTTATCCACAACCTAACGGTCACGTAATCCCTGTCCTCGTTCGTCAGGTTCACGTAGAAATACCAGTTCTCTCCCCAGCCGCCCGGATTCACCGGGTCTGACGTGTTGTAAGAATTCGCCGGGTTCGTCAGCAGCGCAACGTACGGCTGTGTCTCTATGAAGAACGAACTCTTCCCTTCAACGTACGAAACCGTGACGTTGGACGGGTTGTAATAATTCCTTGAAGAATGTATAATCACGTCATATCCCATTGCAGGCATCAGGGAGGGGGATGACGTGTTGAACGTGCAGTTGTAATACCCGTCCCCCACATGCACGATGTTCGAACATTCGAAACTCTCCCCTGTCTTCTCGCTAATCATCCTTATCGTTAAATTCGCATCCGTGATGTTGTTCCCGCACGAATCATTCACCTTCACCT
>QNAF01000360.1 GCA_003641405.1 Candidatus Zixiibacteriota bacterium
GAAATCGACAACCTGGGATTTGGCCAATACAAAAATGTCGTCACTAATGTCATCATGGAACGACTGGCGGCAGAAGACGGCCCGACAAAAGGCAAGATAACCAGGCCCTCGGACGGCAAGGAAATACAGAAGATCGGGTTTGTCCAATGCGCCGGCTCGCGCGACGAAAACCACCTTCCATACTGCTCTGTCGTTTGTTGCCTGGTATCAATGAAACAGGCAACCTATATTCGCTCACAGTATCCTGATGCAGAGATCCACTTGTTCTATATAGATGTGCGATCTCCCGGTCGATTGGAAGACTTCTACGAAAAGGTCAAAACTGACGAGAAAATGTTCTTCCATCGCGGAAAGGTTGGCAAGATCACTGAGGTCGCAGAAAGCGGCAATCTGATTCTGGAAGCGGAGAACACGCTTACAGGCAAGTTGACCAAAACAGAAGTGGATATGGCCGTACTGGCAGTCGGCATGGTACCCAACACGAGCACTGAAGCCCCTCCGGTTGAAACTCCGCTCGATGAATATGGCTTCATTGCGCCGGATACCGGCAAGGGTGTTATTGGCACAGGGACTGTCATGCGACCTCTGGATGTGGCCGCCACAGTGCAGGATGCCACTGGTGCTGCCCTCAAGGCGCTAAACTCGGCTGCAGGGAGATAGGACAATGGAAAACAAAGTTGGCGCTTTTATCTGTGAAGGCTGCGACATTGCCAAGTCTCTCGACATTGAGAAACTGGTAGGAATCGCAAAGGGTGACAGCGAAGTGTCCGTGTGTCAGACACACGGGATTCTATGCAGTCCCGAGGGACTGGACGCAATCCGGTCCAGTATCAAGAACGACGGATTGAACAAAGTCATGGTGGCCGCCTGTTCGGAACGTGTGTTCCCTGAAGCATTTGATTTCGGGCGTGACATATTTGTTGAGCGGGTAAACGTGCGTGAACGAGTTGCCTGGTGCCACACGCCGAACGACGAAGATACCCAGATGCTGGCCGAGGATTGTATCCGTATGGGGCTGGCCAAAGTTAAGAACGGAGAACCACCAGAGCCGTTCATTGAAGAAACCACTAAGGATATAATGGTCGTAGGTGGCGGTATGGCCGGTATGAACGCCGCAAAACTGGCAGCCGATGCCGGGTACAAGGTCTTTATCGTTGAAAAGGAAGCACAGTTGGGCGGCTGGGCCAGAAAATTCAAAAAGGTTTTCCCGAAACACCCACCATACCCGGAACTGGAAGACTCCGGCTGTGATAAGCTGATCTCAGAAATTGAAGCCCATGAGAATATCACAGTCCACCTATCAACAACTATCGAAAAAACAACCGGACAGCCGGGTAAATTTGAAATTGACCTGCAAGGTAGTGCCGGATCGACCCATCT
This sequence comes from Candidatus Zixiibacteriota bacterium, assembly GCA_003641405.1. GTDB lineage: Bacteria > Zixibacteria > MSB-5A5 > GN15 > FEB-12 > B22-G1. The sequence goes on from QNAF01000360.1 coordinate 1,381, forward strand.
GCAGATCGGCTCGATCGTACAGGCGACCGGCTGGAAACCGTATGAGCCGGAGAAACTTACGCACTGGGGATACGGTGTATCACCTGACGTAATCACGAACATCCAGATGGAAGAAATGGTGGCCAACGGTGGCATCAAGCGACCATCAGACGGCAAGGCTCCCAAAAGTGTCGCGTTCATTCAGTGTGCGGGCTCACGCGATCCCGAACACCTCCCCTATTGTTCGGCAGTCTGTTGTCGAGTATCGCTTAAACAGGCCAGATATGTCCGGGAACAGCTTCCGGAATCCCAGGTGTTCATCCTTTATAAAGATATCAGATCTCCAGCTCAATACGAGCGGTTCTATGCCTGGGTACAGGAGGATGATAACCTGTTCTTCACCAAAGGAGAGATTGCGTCCGTCACAAAAAAGGGCGACAAGGTCGCCATTGGATTGGAAGAAACCCTTCTCGGAGAGGATATCAAGATCGAGGCCGACTTGGTGGTTCTGGCCACCGGTATGGTCCCGTCAACAAAAGTCGAGGAGGAAGAGGTCGAAGCCCCGTCCGAAGATGAAGAAGCTACCGAGGTATCTCAGGATAAGGACGGAGACACCGCTGATGGTAAGAAAGAGGCTACAAGCGCTGAAAAAGGTGCTAAGATCCTCAACCTGACATATCGCCAGGGAACTGATCTGCCAACGCTGAAATACGGATTCCCGGATTCCCATTTCATCTGCTTCCCGTATGAAACACAACGAACTGGTATCTTTGCCACCGGTAGCGTTCGAGCACCGATGGACCTGGCCTCAACCGCCAACGATGCCGCCGGTGCTGCCCTCAAGTCAATACAGACTGTTGAAGTGATTGCCAGAGGCGAGGCAGTCCATCCACGAGCCGGTGACTTGAGCTACCCGGAGTTCCTGATGCAGCGCTGTACGCAGTGCAAGAGATGCACCGAGGAATGTCCTTTCGGAGCGCTCGATGAGGATGACAAGGGAACTCCGCTGCCAAATCCATTGAGATGCCGTCGATGCGGTATCTGCCTGGGTGCCTGCCCGGAGAGAATCGTCTCTTTCAAAAACTACAACGTCAACATGATGTCGGATATTGTCAAGGCAATTGACATTCCCGACGAGTTCGAGGAAAAGCCCAGAATCCTGGTCTTCATCTGCGAAAACGACGCCTTACCTACCCTCGATATGGCTGGCATGGCACGGCTTCAGTACAACTCCATGGTTAGATTCATCCCACTCAGATGCTTAGGATCGATGAACACCATTTGGATCAACGATGCTCTGGCCAGTGGATTTGATGGGATCCTCCTGCTTGGTTGCCAGAAGGGGGACGACTACCAGTGCCACTTCATACGCGGCAGTGAGTTAGCCGACTATCGGATGGGTAACGTCCGAGATAAACTGAAACAGTTAGTTCTTGAAGAAGAACGGGTCCAAATGGTCGAGTTGGCCATAACAGACTACGACAAGGTTCCCAAAATCCTTGATGATTTCCTTGAAGTGATTGAGGGCGTGGGTCCCAACCCCTACAAGGATATGTAGTTGTCAGATGACAAGAATAGCCAGCCAAATGACCTTTGGTGTGATTTAGATAACGTTGCTTGGCTTGCACCAGGTGGGAGACCATTGTGATGAATACTTATCAACTGAGTGCAAGAATGGAGTGCAGCCTCATTAACACGGTCTCGCAAGGATATGTTGGTAGTGTCATCGGGGGAAGATCATCTTTGAACCTCCCCCGAATTGTGGACACATCGAGAAGATAGAGTTAACTTCTATCAGGAGGTGTGTTTATGTCCAAGAAGCGTCGTCAGTTTGACCGAGCTTTCAAAGTTGAAGCAGTGA
>QNAF01000361.1 GCA_003641405.1 Candidatus Zixiibacteriota bacterium
ACCCACAGCGGTTTGAGGCTTCCCAGATTCTTCTAACTCAAATATCTGACTTTGTAATTCTCTTGCTTGTTTGCGACCCGGTGTCTCCACGTCTGAGAAATACTTATCTGTTCCATAGCCACTACCTCGCTGCCAGTCCATGTCCACTCCAGCTAGTATCCCTGTACCCACCTCCGCTTTTTTCTTAGGAGCGTAATCCTCAAGCACTGCCTCTTTTGCTTTGTTGAAGTAGTTAGTTAAGTATTTACCGTGTTCTCCGCCTTCAAGCTCCGCCAATGTTTCGTGGTAGCTTGTAGCCCTAGCATCGTTAATCTTCTTAAGGTACGCATCATCACCACGCCCACCAGCCGCGCCATAACTTGCTTTATTCATAGAGATATCGCGCTCGTATTGGTCAGTAGCGGCTTTAATCCACTGCCCATAGTTTGCGTAATATCCTTCAGCTTGGTCATAAAGGTCCTGAGCTGAAGGCATCTCCATGTCTTTTCCACCGCCGCCAAATAATCCCATTAGAGTGTCTCCTGTCCCATCTCGCCCGCTATTGAAATAACCGTGCAGGGTAACGGTAGGTCTTGCTCTATTATAACAATTGCTTCTTTGTCCCAGCCTAAGTTATAGACTTCAGCTCGATGTGTATCAGTAGGCTGAATAGTATTCATAGGCGTTGGAGGCGTACGTGATGGCTGTCTAATGCCATTAATGATTGGGTTGGCTGAATCGAGTAACGACACAATCACTTTGTTGTATCGCTTCATGTGAGGCTGGCCACTACCTGTTTGACTTCCTCTATCAAACGGCAATGTCTGCATAGTTGAGATGTATTGCAAGCCTACAACGGCATTAGTGGCTGGATAGTCTAATGTAATCTGCCCGCCAGTAACGGTCTGACTAGTCTGAACTGCGCCATCTGCTAAGACTTGCACCAATTCACCTTCAAGGTGGTCGAGGCCTATGACAGTGTTATCAGGTTGTACAATACGCTCTACCCATGAATCTGAGTAGTTACGCTTGGATGCTCTCATTCTTTCAACGTATAGTGTGCCGTCAACACGCTGTATTAGCGCTACAAGGACATCTGAGCCATCAATGGGAACTGAAGTAATATCAATAAACGTACCTTCGGTTTTTACCGTAACCCACCCGTATATATTTTCACTACGCTCATAGGTGAGTAGTGCCATCGTGCCATCGTCTAATACACACCCAAATAGGTTGTTGGGGTTTTGAATCCATGAGGTGAAATTAATCTTAGGCTGCGAAATGTGGTCAGAGAAAAAAGTAACGTCTTGGGATAGCCAGTTGTCTGCTGTCCATTCATACTGCATGGCACGTATTTTTCTACCATCTGGCGACACGTAAAATATCTGGTCACCTACTTGTCTGGATTGCGCCGCACTTGAGCCGTAGCTAGATTGCTGGGTCACTTGAATATCGCCAGGTGTTATGACACCTTCGACGCTGGTGATAATATGCTCACCACGACCTGTGCCAATCAATAGGTTTTTAGTGGATTGCATCCAGCGAATAACGCCCTCTTCTGCAATCGTAAACTGCAGCGCATCATCAGCGAGCGAGCCTAATGTAAAGTTTTCATAGTCGCCTGACTTGCTACCCCAGAATGTTTCTGGCTCGGCAGGCGTACCTGCAAGCCATAACCTGCCTTCATGGAATGTACCTGTACGCGGGTAGTTTGAGTCTGCCCACGTTGCTGGTGGGTCAATAAAGGCCACTTCAGTAAAAGTAAAGGTATCAAACTCATAGCTGTATTCTAGTTTTTGGGTGGGATGATTCTTATGTGTGAAATACACAATACGCCCACCGGGTGCTGTAAACCCGTGCAGCTCTGGCAAGTCCGTCTCTAACCAGGGCGTTGCAATACTGCTCACATCTACCGTGCTTAAAAATCCGATAGCGGTGACGATTGATTCTGAATCCGGTGTTTCATTGGTGACTGTTATCCACGGGTTTACAGCAGGTACGGTGATGGTGTAATTCTCACTGCCACCCGGTATTATTCTGTCATCGTAACTGCCGTCTTCAAAGGCGTTACCCACTCGTACGCGAAAAGGTGTAGACGTTAAACTGTGTACCGAAATAACGTACGGGTCAGTGGTGTTAGGTACAACGACCTGCTGACCTATGGATGTTTCTGCGTTGGGGTGGTCATTGTTTTGTAGGGTAACTGAATCCGGCTCATACGTTATTGCGCCTTGAGTGGCTGCCTCAGTCCAGTGAAGATTGTTTTCTCTAAAGCGTGCGTTTTGTACATAGTTAGTAGTGACAGGAGCACCATCTGAATGTAATGGGATGAATAAATTGTCTACCGCTACAAATATATAGTAGGTGCTTTCACTTACTGTAAACGCAAAGACGCGTCCCGAATTAAAGTTTATTGTTGCAATGTAGGCTGTGCCTAGTCTGCGAATAGCAGGACCACGTGCATCTGCAATGAAATTCTCCATCACTGCTACGCCTGACTGATAACCCGGTGAGCCTGTACGTCCATACAGTTTGGGGGAAATCTCACCGCTGCTAAATGATTCCTGTAATGGGGTTATTTTCATGCGTTATAGCCCGCCTTCAATCTATCAACTAATTCTTTTACAGCTGTACCTACCGGCATCTTCGCTGTTTTAGCATAACCTTGAACACCTGAGAACACTTCTGAGTCTGTCACAATGGCCTGCACTAATGCATTCGTTAATATTAAATCTGGAGCAGCTGCGTTGCTTGCCTCCATAGCATTAGCAATACGAGCTAATTGTGCTGTGATTGCCGCGTATTCTGAGGCACATTGACAGGCCATTAGACGTATGGCCCAGCCGTTGGAGCGCCTGACCAACGTGCATCTTGTAACCATCTGCTACGAATGCGACGAGTCTTACCTTGCAAGTTATCAGTTGAAATAGCTTCTTGCAGTTTCATATTGAATATCTGCATGTGCGTTTCAAATAATGAGCGTGAATTAGTGAGCGCGATAGACATATCGGCACTGAGACGCGCTACAAGGGCTTGAATGAATGCGGCTGAGTATTTGTTAGGGTCTGTCTCTAGAATGACTACCTGAGCCTTACAGGTGATTTCGTCAGTAACAATGTTATTACCTTCAACCTGCCACTTTCTGTTAGGTCTCTCGTAGTTTTCACCTACAAATAAGACACGTGACGCATCAACGGGCAGTGGAAA
>QNAF01000362.1 GCA_003641405.1 Candidatus Zixiibacteriota bacterium
TCTGGGTAGTTTGTGTTGCTTGTTCGTATGAGCAATGGCATACCGGGATGGACAAGCGCGCGATGATTGAGTGGATAGTGAGGGTCCAGGGTTGGCGTTTTGGGTTGCCTCGACCTTATGACGACAAAGGTGGATGGACGTGTGGGACTTGTTCGAGCGAATTGCAGATTACGGACGTGCGAGCGGAGAGTGAGAAGTTTGAAATGGAAAATTGACATCGAGATGCAATATGAGAATGGACAAGCTGATAAATTGGAGGTGTATAGCTGATAAATTGGAGGTGTATAAATGATCTGTCTACGGTGTGGCTATTGTTGTCAGCAGAGCATGGTGGTGATTGTCGTCGATCCCGATCTTGGGCCAGTCGAAGGCAATCTCAAGGCCATTGATACTCGCAAAGAGCCATGTCCGCATCTCCGAGGCTCGAAGCCGGGCAAATTTTTCTGTGCAATTCACGATAAGCCGTGGTATAAGGAGACTCCCTGCTTTCAGCATACACAGATCGAAAGATCGCCGAACGACAAGTGTCGGATGGGAAAGTATGTGCTGGGGGTTGGCAAAGCCTGAAAATTGGCCGGCCTGCGTAATTGGCCGAATGAAGCGTATAATAGACAAGCATTGGAGGACATTGACAATGACAACTGGACATATCAATGAAGATTTCTGGTGGAGGGTAATAGTGGCAACAGTCATTATTATGTCGTCCCTCGTCATATATGGTATTGTTCGGACTAAAATTGATCAGATCAACAAAACCCAAGTGTCGAAAGTTGTTGAGAAAGCGCCAGAGGGTTTGGCCAAAGTGCTTGTTGAGGAGGCCGGCCAAGAAAAAGATCGCTTTGAGGCGCTTGAAATCAAACAGCTTCGAGGGGGCTATTTCATCGGCAATCACCTTTCGGTATCAGTGGTCAGGGATACTGTGACGGGGGCTCAGTATGCCATATTCGAGAACCCTTATGGTATCGCAGTGATAGAAATCGATACCCATGAAAGAGAAAGCCATGAAGGCGATTGAAGCAGAACGAAGGCAGCTCAAGGACTTCCCGAGAGCTGAGGACGTCGACAATGCCGACGGTTGGCAATTGAACTTTAGTGCGCTCCTGAGCGTGCAGGTCAGAGTGGATAACATCGGTCTGGAGGAAATCGAGTCGGTCATCCTGGCTCTGGCCAACATGGGCTACGTGGGTCTGGAGTCGGAATGAGGTGGTGGATGGTCAAGTTGGCGAAGATGAAGCTCCAGAACGGCGTAGTCTATCGGGTGCGTCGATATCCCGGCATCGTCGAGCTTCCCTGGGACAATGAAGTCAAGTTAGGTGCCATCGTCTTTGTTTAGGTTGGTCTGGCTATGATGGCGACGAAATGAGCGAAGTTTTTACAAGGAAGGTCGACGGAGTGGAGCAAGTCTGGGACGTTGCAACGCTCAGACAGCTCTCTCGGGATCTGCCTGTCAATCAGGAGCCTATCGAGCTGTTCCACTCCAGCATCGAGACCACCCCTTGGGATGACGGATGGACGTGCGCCAAGGTAGCCTATGAGCAGGCCGGCCCGCATTGGAGGCCGCACGCCGATCTGACTGACCCGCTCTTGATTGACCCGGAAGGCTGGGTTGCTGATGGCAATCATCGATTAGCTCGGCATCTGGCCGAGGGCCATACAGTCGTACCTGTTGTCTGGTTCGAGACCTGGGAAGCCATGAAACTTGCGAGGATCATCAATGCCGACTGAGAATGATGTAGCCGAACTGATGTTGAGGATGCTGAAGGATCGGGACTCTGTTATCCGGGGGCTTGCCGAGAGTATGGATGTTTGCGTGAAGACCCAGAAAGGCTGTCAGAATGTCCTTGATAATTGGCATCTGATCGATCAAGGGGACAATCTCAAAAATCAGCTTCAGACGGCCATTAAGACGAATCAACGGCTGGCTACGGTTTCCTGTCAGTTGATCCTGGTGATGCTGGTCTATACCATGTCTGACGGTTTCATTTCTGATTCTGGTAAGGTGCTCACCAAGATGGGTAGAGGCCGAGAGGCTATCCGCGAGATCTTCAAGCAGAAATTTGGTGATAAGTTCGCTGAAAAGTGGGTGTGATGCTTAGAAGTCCTGGGACACAAAAAAACTGTCTGGGGAATCAAGTGAAGTGGAAAATGGCTTTCGAGAAGCAATAAGAGAGTGATGATGTGAGTGAAGTAACAGATTGAGATGTGTTGGACGAAAACGAGAAAGGCAATGATATGAAGCGGCCAGCATCGCAAAACGGACTATCGGATTATCAAAAATTGTGGGAATACCACAAGGCGCGCGTTACGCTGCGGTGCGGCGTATGTGCATATCCTGAGTACATTCCGTGCCGCATTCGCATAACACGCAAAATCACGCCATATCTGAACACCGTCATCAATCCTGGCGAAATGATTTGTTTCGCTAACGAATATGGCGATGTGTACGTATTGTCGTCATACGGAGGGAGAGTAAACCTCAAGCCGATAGAGTTCGAGGTCTTGAAATGGAAAAAGAATAGATTTTTCACGGAGGACGATCGGCTATGAAGGTATCTCAAGCATTTATCGAAAAAGCTCTCAAGTGGAAGGCCGAACATGCTGAGCATGTAGAACGTCTGATGGGTAGCGGCACAAATATGTTTGCTCCTTCACGTGCAGATGCAGGCCATCCAGAGTTATGGAAGGCTGCATCTTGGCGTTGGCTCATGACAAATAAAGCGATGGAGGAAGAGTAATGAGTGAAATGTTTCTTAGGGTCTTTGAGCGCTATCAGGATGGCACCGTTCGTTTTGCTGGCTGGGGTGATGATGGTGGTTGGTGCTACTGGAGCGACGAACTTCAAGCGACGATCGGTATGTTCGCATCCCTGAAGCAGCTACGTGAGTTCCAAAGGATTGAAGGGAAGGATAGCAATCATGAGTGGTGACGTATGTCTGACGAAGACTATCTCGACAGAGTCGATGTTCAGAGCAATGGCCTCATCCGGAACTCGAAAGGACGTCTGATCGGCAAATTGGTGGACGATGTCGATTTCAACTCTGAGCATTTGGACCCGTATGATGGGGACGTCATGACAGTCAACGAGAAGACGATTGACTTGTATCGGGAAGAGAAGGAGACTTTGGAGCGGGAATTGTATCATTTGTCCGGAGCTGTCCTAACCGTCTGCGGTGCTGAAA
>QNAF01000363.1 GCA_003641405.1 Candidatus Zixiibacteriota bacterium
AGCTATATCTGGTTGATACGGTCACAATCAAGATACGTGAAACTGAGTTCCACGACGGGGAGGTCTGGTATATTCCCAGTAGCGGAGGAGTAACAGGCGAACAGTGGATAAACCGCTCGGATGGTTTTTCGGTGCAACCTGAGAACGGATCAGAGTACTTGCTGTTCAAATACCCGATTGACCCGACTGACCAGGAGATTCAATGGCCGGGACCAGACAGTCAGCATACTGTAAACCTGTTTCCCCCTTATGATTCCTATGCAGACATTCCATCAAAAGGATCATTTTACTCCGTATACTATTACCTGGAGACTGAAGCCAGATATGGAGATAATGTGATGTTTCAGTTCACTCCCGGACTGGGCATTGCGATGAGACAAACCAGGACAGTCGATCCAGTTTCCCAATGCTCGTTCTGCCGCGAGCGCATGAGACTAATCGACTATATGATAGAGAATCCGCCAATAGACACATCCGGATCCATTTCGTTCCTCTATCACATTGCCAGCGATAGTCTGCCTGATTCGTTCTACTTCCGTGTCCATTCCAAGTTGGACGCCCCACCTATCGGGTGCATGTGGTACGGTTTCTTTCCGTCCTGGCGTCCGGAAATACCTGTTGGTGGTTTCTGTCCCCTTGAGGTTAACGATCTACCCGACTCGGCTACTTTCACTCACAGTGTGGTGATACCCTATATCCCTTCTGGTACACGTTCTTTGCGTGTGAGTCTGTTGCACAATGGGAATATAGATACTCTCGGCTCAATATTGCTGGATTCCATCAAGGTCAGCCCCCGCCAAACAACCGAGTTGGGAACGATAAGTGCCTTTGGCAACTGATCGCGGTTCGTCCCTTTTCCCTTCTGTGTGCGTCGCTCATTGTGTATACTTTTGTTCTTGTGCGCGGCACATGTTCACATGTGCCGGACACAGGGTTTTCAACAAGCTCTCTGCCATGGGGACCCTTTCCACTTGAGCCTGCGCTCCCTGGTTGCTATACTCTTGTTATGACTACTAAACGCACAGACTACATAAGCTGGGAAGAGTACTTCATGGCCGTAGCGCAACTTTCGGCCATGCGCTCCAAAGACCCCAATTCGCAGGTGGGAGCCTGTATCGTAAATGAGAGCAAGCGAATTATAGGTATTGGCTACAACGGTTTCCCAATCGGTTGCAGTGATGATGAACTGCCCTGGGGGCGCGAGGGAGACTTGTTGGATACAAAGTATCCCTACGTCTGCCATGCTGAAATGAACGCTATTACCAATGCCACCAGCAAGGCTGACCTCGACGGCGCTACGCTCTACGTATCACTCTTTCCGTGTAACGAGTGCGCCAAACTGGTTGTCCAGGTTGGGATCCGGGAGGTCGTCTACCTTGCTGACAAGTATCACGACCAGGACATATTTATAGCTGCTCGCAAGATATTCGACATGGCAGGGATCAATTGTCGAAAACTCGTTCCCGACAAAGAAGCGATTTCTCTTTCACTTGTAGAATGACCCCGGCCTTTTCGGTAGCAGTATCACACAGAGCCTCATTGTAGTTTTTGTTGCATCCAACAACCAGCTTCATAGGTTATTAGCTTCTGTTAGTATTCGAAACTACATGCAGGAGATGATACCGTGACCAAAACCAGGGAAGACGTCCTCAGGCTGATTGATGAGGCCGGCGTACGCTATATCCGGCTGTGTTTTACTGACATTCTTGGCAAGATCAAAGGCATGACAATCACGCGGCCTGAGATTGAGCAAGTTCTTGAGGAAGGTCAGGGGTTTGACGGATCATCAATCGAGGGTTTTGCCCGAATCGATGAATCCGATTTGATGGCCATACCTGACCCTCTGACTTTTCGGATTATTCCCTGGGAAATCTCTGGCGAGAAAGTCGCCATGCTCTTCTGCGATATCCAGCATCCCGACGGCAGGCCGTATGAGGGGGACCCGCGCTGGGTGCTTAAGAAGACCATCCAAAAGCTGACCGACAAAGGCTGGACATACTACGTGGGTCCGGAAATCGAGTATTTCTATTTCGAAAGTTCCGAAGAACCGGTTACACTCGATAAGTCGGGCTATTTCGACTACGGTACGATGGATATCGGTACCCAGCTTCGCAAGAAAACCGTGGCTGCCCTGGAGATGATGGACGTTGCAGTAGAATGCTCGCATCATGAGGTCGCACCGTCACAGCACGAGATCGACCTGAAATACCAGGAAGCTCTGGTGATGGCGGACTTTGCCCAGGTTTATCGCTTTATTGTCAAAGAGGTTGCCCAGGAGAACGATATTTACGCGACCTTTATGCCGAAACCGATTTTTGCTGAAAACGGCTCAGGAATGCACGTCCACCAATCGATCTTCAAGGGTGACCGCAACCTGTTTTTCGACCCCAAAGGTGAGTACAACTTGTCCAAGATGGCAAGACAGTATGTCGCCGGCTTGCTAACACACGTCAAGGAGATCACACTGGTGCTTAACCAGTGGGTCAATTCGTACAAGCGCCTGGTTCCGGGATTTGAAGCTCCTGCTTACGTCAGTTGGGGCAGGCGTAATCGATCCAGTCTGATCCGAGTGCCACAGTATCGACTGGGCAAGGAGAGGGCGACCCGTATTGAACTTCGCTCGCCTGATCCCGCAGCCAATCCGTATCTGGCTTTTGCCTGCATGTTAGCCGCCGGATTGAAAGGTATCGAGAATGACTACACGTTGCCGGATCCGATCGAACAGAATATCTTCTCTATGAACGACGAAGAAAAAGAGCGCCTCAACATAACCTTGCTGCCAAACTCGCTGGAGAATGCTATCCGCAAGGCTCGCGAATCCGAGCTTGTACGCGAAACCCTTGGCGAGCATGTCTTCGAGAAACTAATCGAGAACAAGTGGATAGAATGGGATCAGTATCGCCTGCATGTCAGTCAGTACGAAGTCGATAAGTACCTGACTTGGCTGTAGTGCTTGTTCCTCGAATGACGAACTTGAACGGCACTCTACCCGAACAACATCTTCAGTAGTAGGTCAGGTTCCTTGCGAACCTGACGCCGATCAATTGTCGGGTTGCAAGCAACCCGACCTTGTATCTTGGCAACTGTCGGGATTCTAATTAGAATCAAGAAAAAGAGATCTCCGGTGGGCCCGAAGATCTCAT
>QNAF01000364.1 GCA_003641405.1 Candidatus Zixiibacteriota bacterium
ACCAACTCCCGTTTGGCGCCTCGCAGAGTATGGAGCAGCGTGAATGAGTGCTCCGATATTCGCTCGGCAGAAATCTCGACCGTAATGCGATCACCGACATAGGAAGGCTGGTGATAATCTGCCGACGCGTGCACAATCGGCAGGAGGATTGTGCCTTTACGGATTAAATCCCCAAGCCCCCGCTCATTCTCCTGCATGAAAGCCTCGTATGCGGCGTGAGCTATACGGAAATGGTTGCCAAAGAACAGCCAGCCGGCAGCATCAGTATCGTACAGACGTACTGTGGTTTCGTGAGTATACATCGGATTTCCTCCTTGCTGTTTCGCTATTACAATCTACACGGGGACGGACAACGGTGCAAAGGAAAAGCAATGGTCGTCTGACACTTGCCATCGAAGATACACCTGCCTATATTGGCCGCAAATATGAACACCATGGAGGTTCAAATGAAGCTGTTTGCTGCTCTGGTATGTTTCCTGTTGGTCGCACTCGCGTCGCCCGCGGTGCTTGGACAGGATTCCGAAAAGGTTCGGACAATTCTTGAGGAGATCGACCCCTGGGTCACCACCGACACCACCAGGATCCTCGAGTACATCGACAGCGCCAACGCTGTCACAACCCAGTACGTGGAATCATCCGAATATTGGGAAACAACCCATCGCGATCTGTCGTTCCTGCTCGGCATTGACTACATTGGAAATCCGCAGATTGACAACACCGGCCGAATCTTTTTTGAGATGCGGATTACGGGAGAAAGCTCTGCCCTGTTCTACATGGACAAAGAAATGAGCTGGCCGATCCAGATCACACCGAACAACTGGACGGAGGAAGGCTTTACGATCAGTAGCTATACGGTCCACCCTTCCGGCGATTTTCTCCTTGTGAAGGTTAACAAGTTCGGCGATGAGATGCACGACATCTGGCTGTTTACGCGGGACGGCAAGTTCCACCCGCTGCTGGAGAGCCGTACCATACGGTACTCGGGCATCATCTTCGACGAGGACAACCCGGACGAGTTCTATCTGTACATTGATAACCGGCGGGAGATGCATATCGGTCATTACACTATTTCGACTATGACCCTTGATACTGTCTATTCCGAGGTGGGAGCATTCTATCCGGTGGATTATCACCAGGGCAGGATCGTTTTCGTCCGCTGGAAATCATTCTCAGAAACTCAGCTCGCCATGCTTGACATAGCCTCCGGTGAAGTCACGGACCTTACGGATATCACGCTAACCTGGGCAGCCGTCTTCACACAGGACGGCAAACTGCTGGTATTGACTTCCGCGATGTCCAAAGAAGACGAGTTCATGAAGATCTGCCTGCTGGACCCTGACAAGCCCAAAGAGTTCAGCGTACTGTACGATCCCGGCAAGGCGGTTGATGCTTTTGTGTATTTGAAAAATCAGGGTGTCGGCATCCTTTCAATCAACAACGATGGATACTCTGAACTGACCGGTTTTGACATGGATGGAAATACCGTGCCTATGCCAAAACTCGATATTGGAGTGATCGGTGGACGAGGTGCCGACGAAATTGTCGCCAACGAAATCGGTGACATTGTGCTGAGTATGTCAACACCCACTTACCCGCCTACGGCCTTCACGTTCAAACTTGGCGACGAATCCGTCACACCGATTGGTAAAATGTCGACATTTGGCTTTGACTTTTCGGATATCAAAGTAGAGGTCATTCGCTACAAGTCAGATGACGGCACCGAGATTCCGGCAGTGTTATATGTGCCCGACAATGCCCCCCGGGACGGCTCTAACCCAGCCATAATTGACTACCACGGTGGTCCTGCCGGTCAGAGCCGACCCTATTTCCAGCGGAATATCGCGTTTGCCCTGAGCCAGGGCTTCGTGTTCATGCGCCCCAACGTGCGTGGCTCAACCGGTTATGGCCCCGCCTACGAGCGCGCGGACAATCTCGAAGGTCGCTGGGCGTCACTGATCGACTGCGAGCGCGCCATCGATTACCTAATCGACCAGGGCCTGTCCAGCCCCGACAAAATCGCCGTCTGGGGTGCCTCTTACGGGGGATACATTGTCAATTGGCTGGCCACTAATGCCGCGGACAAGATTGCTTGCGTGGTTTCACAGGTGGGAGTCTCGGACGTTGACCATACCAACAAGAACAGCTCACAGGTGTTCGCCAAAGGTTGGGAGAAAGAGTATGGTCCTGTAGGAAGTGAACTGACTCACAAACTCTCACCGATCTTCTACGCCGATGACGTCACGAAACCGGTTCTGGTGACCGCCGGCTACAACGATCCCCGCGTACCGCCGTCTGATCCGAGGCGATTCGCCTACACTCTGGCCAAACTCAATAAACAAGTCTGGTACTTCGAAGAAACCGAAGCCGGACACGGTGGCTCCTTCAAAGCCCAGGTAATTCACGATCTTGCAACCTACTACACGTTCACAATGATGCACGTGATGAAATAGTTGATAGACGTATTGAACATTTACGGGCGACAGATAAACAGACTGTCGCCCGTTTCTATTGTGCGATATTTATCTGATCACATGGCCGTAACTGATACGGAATGTGATCTTTCTCTTTGACAGTTCAACGCTAAAAAGACTCTCATTGTCTTGGAGAGGTTCAATATGAATGTTCTTGGCTTTGACATCGGCGGTGCGGCCATTAAAGTCGCTCCCGTGAACACCACCACCGGGGAACTTGTATCTGAAACTGAAACTATCCCTCTGCCGAATCCACCCACTCCCGACGCCATAGCAGACATTATCAGGAAATCTATCGAACGTCTCAAATGGACTTCACCGATCGGTATCGGGTATCCGGGCGTTATTCGAAACGGATACACGCACTCGGCCGCACACATGGGAGAACAGTGGCTGGGCTTTGATTTTCTTACTCTTCTCCACGAAATTACAGATCAGCCGGTCGGTCTCATCAACGATGCTGACGCCGCTGGGCTGGCAGAGATGCAGTTCGGCGCCGGAAAGGACCGCAACTGCGCCGGTGGTGGGACGGTTCTGATGCTCACCTTCGGTACCGGCATCGGCTCCGCATTCTTCCACAACGGCGTATTGTTTCCGAACACCGAATTCGGTCATATCGAAATCGAGGGTGCTGAAGCCGAAAACCGAGCGGCGG
>QNAF01000365.1 GCA_003641405.1 Candidatus Zixiibacteriota bacterium
GCGTCCATCTCCACCGCGGTCATGATGCGGCCGGTCGGGTTATTCGGATTGCAGACCGCGATCAACTTCGTGTCGTCATTAACCACTTCTTCGAGTTCGGCGAGATCCGGCGCCCAGTCGTTCTCTTCGCGCAGGTGGAAGTCCTTTATCCGTGCGCCGCGGTTGTGCGCAATGCCCCAGACTTGCATGTAGTTGGGGCGCATGATCACGACCTCGTCTCCCGCCTCAATGAGCGTGTGGATCGTGAGGTAGTTAGCCTCGGCCGCCCCCACGGTTACGAGCACGTTGCCCGCTGTGGCGCCGTCATACAGACGAGCGATATTCTCGCGCAGCGGGATTATCCCGTTCGCCTGTGGATAGTCGATTTCCGTAGTGAGCAAAGCGTCAACCGAGCGTCCCCCCATCTCAAGAAGCTCACCGAGCGTCATCGGATGCACACCGCTCTCCGACAGGTTGAATTCGACGATGTTCTCGAATTTTGACATCATCCGCTCCATCACGAATGGTTCAAACTTACTCATGACATCTTACCTTTCTAGTTAGTGTGACGAGTCACGCCTGCACGTGCAGGACTCCTTGAGTTATCTATCTCTCCATCAGCGGGATAGCAGAGGTTCAACCTCTTCCTCAATGAGCTGATTCAACTTGTTCCGTTGAACTTCGAAGCGTTCCGAGAGGTTCTCGAATACCGCGTACATCGATTTCGTGGGTTTGGCTTCGGCCTCGCCTACGGTGCCTGAGAGTGAACTCAGCTCCTGGTAGAGCAGCATGGCCGGTGTTTCCAGCGCGTCCGGATCGGCGACGCAATAATCTTGGCAGGTGATCATTGATATATTCCTTAGAAGTATGATCTATTCACATGCATCTACTCGGAATTCAATATAAGTAGCATGTTCGGCACTGTGGTGGACACGATGCTGTTGCTTTTTGTAGGCAGAGTTTGGCGCCGACATGATGCTTGGAACAAAGGTTTGCGGATTGCGATCATAGAGTGGAAACCAGGTGCTTTGAATCTGAATCATTAGACGATGCCCCGGCAGGATCGTGTGATTAACATGCGGCAGCGGGAGTGTGTATTCCAACACCTCATTTGCAGCAATCGGTTTCGCTTTGGTGATATCTTCCCGATAGCGACCTCTGAAAATATCACCACTGATCATCAATTGGTAGCCGGACATCTCAAACTTCAAAGCATCATCCGGGTAAACATCGATCAGCTTGACAACCCAGTCTGCGTCGGTACCGGTGGTCTCGGCAAACAGGTGTGCTGTCACGGCGCCCCGAATTGTTATGGAGTGATCCAGGGGTTCACTAACCCACGTCACAACGTCCGGCCGACCGTCCACGAAACGCTGATCTTCAACCAACCAGCGTCGCCACTTTGCTTTGGCAATAGGGTTGTCATAGTCCAATCTCCAATTGGGTCGCGGCGCGTAGGGCACCGGATGTGCGGGATCAGATACAAAACCGGTTGCACCTGAACCTTTGGCGGGCATGCTGAATGACAGCGCTCCTTTGGCTTGTAAATAGAGGCGTTTCTGTTTGCCCACCGGGGGCCACTGCTTGTAATGACGCCAGCGATTTTTTCCCGTCTCGAACACGGTGACCGGTGCTATTTTGATATCTGTTTCACCATGCAGGTAACGGCGCAGGAAAGGTTGCAATATATCTTCTCGATAGCGCTTGGCGGTATCCTGATCGAATGTTATATCGCCGAGGTGGCTCCCATCGCGGCTGTGCTGACCATGACTCCAGGGCCCTGCGACGAAGAAATTCATATTATTGTCAACATCATGTTTTTCCACCGCAGCGTAAACTGCGGGTGAACCGTAGATATCCTCCTGATCCCAGAGACTGTGCACATGGAGTGCTGGGACGAGCCGCGGCGGTTTGTCAAACCATTGATCCGCAGCCACATCACGCCAATACGGACCGTAACTCGGATTCTCAACAATCCGTTTCCACATCTCGTGCCGCTCATCGAGGCGCGCACCAAGGGCCTGTGTCACCGAACCCTGCTTCAGCAACCAGGTATAAAGCTCCAGCGTATCGTAAGGATAGGAGGTGTATTCGTCCAACTTTGTTTCCATTGAGTAGATGAAATTAAATGCAAACGCACCGCGAAAAGCGCCCCAGTGAAACCAATCGTCCGCTTTCCAGACATCGACCACGGGGTTTAAGGGAACTGCCGCAGCAAGCGCCGGGTGCGGATCGCGCATGGCCGCTAAGGTTAACCAGCCCGGATACGAGTTTCCCCATATCCCGACCCGTCCATTCGAGGGGATATTCTTGACGATCCAATCTACCGTATCCCAGGCATCCGTCGTCTCGTCTGTCTCGGTCTTATTGAAGGCGCCGCGTGGTGCACGGAACATGAGGTATTTGCCCTCTGATTTGAACCGGCCCCGTGTATCCTGAATGACGTAGATGTAGTCATCCCCCAGAAATTGGCGACCTATGGTGACCTTCAGGCGAGACGACGCGTGACTATTTAAATTATCGGAAGCGTTGTAGGGAGTGCGCTTGAGAATCACCGGAAACGCGCCCGTGTTTTTCTTCGGACTTATAATCAGGGTGTACAGTTTTACACCGTCGCGCATCGGTACCATCGCCTCGCGAATAACGAAATTGTCCTGTAGATAAGATTCTCTCAAAGGTTGCTCTTTGGCCAAGACGAGCGCACTCGAAATGAACGCGATAATGAGCCAGACCAACGCGGTCTTGCGATAGGAAATTGTCTGATATTTAGAGACCATGGGGATTCTCCCAGTTAGGTTTTTTCGCACGGTTCACTTACACGGTTTATTTCACCAGACGCCTCCAAGGGCTACGGTTATGGCCTCCCCGTTGACGCCGCTGGATTCTTCAGATGCCAAAAAGGCGATAACCTCGGCCACTTCTTCGGGTGTCACCACCCGGCCCGCCGGGTACAACGCAGCTCTTTGGGCCCACACCTCGTCCGGGGTAATACCACGCTGCTCGGCTTCGGCTTTGGCCGATGTCTCAGCCATCAGTGTTCGCACCCAGCCGGGCAGTACTGCGTTGGAAGTCACGCCGTAAGGCCCGGCATCCCGGGCAACTGATCGCACCAGGCCCAGAAGTCCGGTTTTTGAACTGTTGTAAGC
>QNAF01000366.1 GCA_003641405.1 Candidatus Zixiibacteriota bacterium
ATCCAGGACGGCTGTCATTCTATTCCCAATCATCACTGGGCTTGTCGCCTCGCTGGCGATACCTTCAGCCGCCCCTTTGATCGGTCTGCTGATGTTCGGTAACCTGCTTCGCGAGTGCGGCGTGACCGAACGTCTTCGCAAAACTGCCGGTGGATCACTGGTCGATATCGTAACTCTCTTCCTCGGTCTCGTAGTAGGCGCAACGATGGACGCTGCACATTTCCTGACTTTCGCCACACTCAAAATACTATTGCTGGGCGCGGTTGCATTCTGTTTCTCGACTGCGGGTGGTATAGTCTTTGCCAAAATCCTGAACCTGTTCCTGCCAAAGAAAAGCAAGATCAACCCGTGCATCGGCGCGGCAGGTGTCTCGGCAGTGCCAATGGCAGCCCGGGTGGTTCAGAAGTTCGTATCAGAAGAGACCGACGGTCGTGTGAATCCGCTCATGCCGGCAATGGGCCCCAATGTAGCGGGCGTTATCGGCTCAGCGGTCGCAGCGGGTGTATTCCTGACATTGCTGGGGTAGGCCACTAACTGTCTTGGAACCGTAGGTTGGAACCCCTGCGGTTCCGACTCCGAATCTTGGAGACAATTGCAGGCAGAACCAGAAGCGGTTCTGCCCTACTTCAGACATAGACAGAATACAGTGTCTCCGACTACGAATTCAACAGATGATCCAACATGAGAGACATGGGATAAGATTGTTGATTGGGTAGTCGGTTTTTTTTGATGAGTTGACAGGAGGAGTGTATGAGATTGAACGGAACTCTAAGAACAAAATGTCCAAGGTTCGGTTTGGTATCTGTCTTACTTATTGTTGCTCTAGCGTCAATACTATCATTGTCAATTCGAGGGAACTCTTCCAAATCCGCAATTCCACCACATGAGTATCGTCCGGAGAGTTTTTTCTTGCCGGACAATGGTTGTGTCCCTGATGAAAACACCGCCAAACGAATAGCTGAAGCAGTCTGGTTATCTGTTTATGGCGATGCCATTAATCAAAGAAAGCCCTTCCGAGCAGAGTTGCTTGGAGATTCAGTTTGGGCAGTAGCTGGTAGTTTACCAGAAAACATGCTTGGCGGTGTGCCCTATATTGAGCTTCGCAAGGAAGATGCTAGGATACTCGGAATTGGGCACGGCAAGTAGCTTGTTTCTGATCGTCTCGATGCTGGAAACCACTCTTATACATGGGACAGTTCAGTCTTAGTAGGGCAGGAACAACCACTCCGAAAGTGCCTGTGCTTCTGCCAATTACAGACGTACCTTCCCGTCATTCCCGCGACGGGGCCTGTTGATAAACCCTCCGCATGCGGTGGCGTCAGGTGTCTCTGCCTGACGCCCCTCCGGATTCCCCCGACTGCCAGGCAGGGACACCTGGCAGCACCGCCGCTCGATTATGAACATTTGGAAGTAGTGACTTTTTCAACAAGCCCGTTCGCAGGGATGACGGAAGAAGTGGTTCTGCCAACTGACATAACAAAGGCCGGAGCGTTTTGCTCCGGCCTGTTTCTATTCAGTTTGAAACCATACTATCAGTACAACTTCTGCGCATCGACGACGGCAATTGAAGCCATATCGACAATCTCGTTGACTTCGAGCGTGCGGTGCAATACGTGGACAGGTTTGGACAGACCCATGAGAATCGGTCCTACTGCCCGAAGGCCACCTATGCGCTGCATCAACTTGTAAGCGATATTACCAGAGTTAAGATCCGGGAATATAAACACATTCGCCGCACCCTTAAGTTTGGAGAACGGATAGTGTTTTTCCATAAACTCAGGCATCAGCGCCGTATCGGCCTGCATCTCACCCTCAACCATCAAATCAGGAGCCTTTTGCTTCACGATCTCAGTGGCGCGAACGACTTTGGCAGACTCAGGCGTTCGAGACGAGCCAAAGTTTGAGAACGACAGCATCGCAATGCGTGGTTCAATATTGAAACCCTTTGCGACATGCGACGCCCCGATAGCAATCTCCGCAAGTTCTTCAGCGGTCGGGTTGATATTGACCGTAGTATCCGCGAACATAAACACGCTGTCCTTCTGGATCATGGCGAACAGGCCGGAAACTCGCGTTATGCCTTCCTGTAAATCAATGATCTCTAACGCCGGGCTGATTGTGCTCGGGTAGTCCGATGTGACACCCGAAAGCACGGCATCACATTCACCGGTTTCGAGCATCATCATACCGAAATAAGTCCGATCCCGCATGCGCCAAATGGCGCTATCCATGCTCATACCCCGACGCTTACGCTTCTCATAGTACTTCTCGGCATACTCGCTCCGCTTCGGTGACACCAGTGGATTCACCATCTCGATACCGGTAAGGTCGATTTCGTATTCTTTGGCTACAGCCTCAATCTGATCCGGCTGTCCCAGTACTATCGGCTGAGCGATTCCCTGTTCCTTGACGATATGTGCGGCACGCAGAATGCGACTGGAATTGCCCTCAGGGAATACGACCTTCTTGGGATCTCTCTTGGCTTTCTCGTTTACTACCCGCATGATGACACGACCCTTGCCGATCCGGGTATCGAGTTGTCGCTTGTATTCCTCAATATCCACCGGTTGCTGTGCCACACCGGTGTCCATCGCCGCTTGCGCCACTGCTGCAGCTTCAATTGTCAGTACCCGAGGATCAAACGGTTTGGGAATAATATACTCCCTGCCAAACCTGAAATGATCAACACCGTACGCCTTGGCTACTTCATCCGGCACATCCTCCTTGGCCAAGCTGGCAAGGGCATTAACAGCGGCAATTTTCATTTCCTCATTGATGGCCGTGGCATGAACGTCGAGCGCCCCTCGGAAAATGAACGGGAATCCCAGAACATTGTTGACCTGGTTCGGGAAATCCGAGCGACCGGTAGCCATGATTACGTCCTTACGAGCATCAACCGCATCCGGGTAAGTTATTTCCGGATCAGGATTGGCCATTGCAAAAATTATGGGATCCTTGGCCATCGTCTTGACCATGTCCTTGGTTACCGTGTTTGCAACCGAAACACCGACAAACACGTCAGCATCGACCATGGCGTCTGCCAGCGTATGACAGTCCGTCTTGCGCACGAATTCCGCCTTGTACTTGTTGAACTTATCGCCGCGCCCCTCATACATAAC
>QNAF01000367.1 GCA_003641405.1 Candidatus Zixiibacteriota bacterium
ATCACCCCAGGTCTTCCAGTTGAAACTGACCTTCACATCGTTATCGGGCGACCCCAGGAACATCAAACCCACCGCCCCCAGAGGGGACTGGCGGTTAAAGATCCCTTCTACAGGGTCGCCATCATTATCCATGATGTATACGATTTCCGCCTTGTCTTTATGACCGCATCCCTCGAGTGATGAATGGTCCTTTAGGAAACCTATTAGCGGACCCCAGTACTCACCAAAATCATCCTTGCGCGACTCGTGAGTGACCATGTTCGAGATCTCAAACCCAATGTATACGTTGTCGATGACTCGATTGCCAGTCGATTGAATGACAAAGTCAAACAGGACGAAATCGTCAAGACTCCCGCCACTCCAGGCCATTGACCGTTGCAAAACTCTTAAATTCAGTGGAGTGTGTCGCACGTCACAGGAACCCTGCCAGACCAGAGCTGGTGATGTGATCGTGTCGTAGTAGTGACAGATGATGTCCAATTCGGAACGGGCATGTGTTGACATGATTTCACGTTTGTTAATATCGAGACTCTGGTATTCGAACGCTCCGAATGGTGCCATGTCCGGATTGAATTCACGATGACTTGCTAAGGTGTCACCATCTACCACTCCACCGACTGCCAAAGTAGCATACAACTCGTAGATAAGGCCCGAGTTGCGCGGATAAATGCAGGCATTGACATAGTCACCGCTGAAAGGATCGGCCACAGGGTCGTCGAACTCATTGCCGGCAATGATGCCACGGTTATTGATAACAAGCTGGATGTTACCTTGGTTGTGTACAGTGACACGTCGATCGGGGTTGACGCCAAGAGATGAATCTGCAAGTGTGATGATCGCCATTAATAACAGCGACAACACACCTAACAGTGAGTTACTTTTTACCCTGTCATCACGCATATCATTTCCCCTTCATAGGAAAGATGCACTTCACACAGATAACGCGCAAGTGGAATCTGCGTGTGATGAAGAAACGCTCCGACGCTTGAGAGAATTTCCTTGACAGCAAGTGACACAGAGAGTATGCTTTCCCTTGTAAAAGGGAAAGGTACCCTTAGATAAAATATTCGCACATATCGGGAGCATGAACTGACAGGCAGTATTCTGTCGTGTGATTTTGCGTTTCTGGTTGTTGCAGGGAGTTCAGTATGTATGAGTTTATGCGTACTGTCATGGGGTCGATGTATGCCCGCATCGCAGTAGGTGGCATTATCGGTTTCTGTGGCGTTGTGGCTGGCATCTATGTGGGTGCTATACTGGTAGGACAAGACATAATGCCTCGGTTGGGAGTGCAAGCATCTCGAAGCGAGAACTTTCACATGAATCTGGAAGACCAGAGGGCTTCAGCTATTGCGGCGGGCAGGTACCCTGATTTTGACATGGGTGATCTCTTTCCGTGGGTGGAGTACCGACTGCTGGATGGCAGTAACCGTAGGTCAGGACCCTTGTGGTCCTGACAAGATTGAACCAACGACTGTCAGGAGGACAATCCTCCTGACCTTACAATAACTGCGGTTCCGACTTCAGTCAATGGTAGCAGAGCACCCCGCCCGACCTGCCTGCTACTTCTTCAGCAAGTCAGACAATGCGATCGTTGACCCGACGCCGACTTCAATGAAGTTGTTACCATACGCTTCCTTGAACATCCGGCGCGCAACATCGCCAGTACAGTGAGTCGGAGCTACATAACGTACAGGGAATTCCTGCAGACTGGCAATAACGCCATCAATCATGTCTTCGGAATGATCGAGCAAATGGAATCCCCCCATGATAAACAGAATATCATCATCCAACAGTTCTTTGGCTTTCGCGACCATCTCCACAACACCGGGATGGGCACACCCCATCACGACTATCAAGCCGGCTGATGTCCGCAGGATTAATGCCTGCTCAGATAGTGGTCCCGCCATCTCGCCGGTAGTGTATACATCACGGCAGATTTCAATGGAATTCGAATTCTCGACGACATTAACACCCGGCCTTGCACACAATTGCTTTGTCTCTGGCGAAAACGACTCCAACAGGAAAACTGTGGGTGATTCACATTCTCCGAGCAGCTTATCGAGCCCACCCGTATGATCATAATGATCATGAGAGATCACTATCTGGTCTATCGTTTTCGGATCAACTCCCTGAGCGGACATGTTCGCCAGCAAGGTATCCCCCACGTCACCGGTGTCGAAAAGAATGGTCTTCTCAGTTCCGCTGATAAGACATGAGAAACCCCACAATTCTTTCTTGCCCTCCGGATGGGGATAGTTGTCATACAGAACTTCAATACGCACATCCTGGATCATTGTTTTGTATCTCCTCTTGCTCGAATCTGCTAACGCTGCACGCTCAGCACTACATGGGTCAGAAACGGCAGGACAACAGATGACCTGCCTGCCGTGTAATGTAACAGGCCGGGATATTCAGAGCAATTGCATATCAGGGGACAACCGCAACCAGTCTCGCTTCGTCCCCCTCTATCTGCTACCTCATCTGCCGATACTTAGAATAACTATTGTAAGGCAACAGGCCGGAAAAAAGTACGGTCTGGAGCCATTCTTCAAATTGTGGAGGTCCCAAATGCGCTCTGTGGTTACTTTTCTGGCGGTATTGCTGATTTCGCTCTCTTTCACCGGAGGCAGCAGCCAGGCCGAAGTTGATGTAGGTCTTTCACTGGACAGCGACGGCATCAAGGGATTCTACCTGTCGATAGGTGAGCATTACAATGTTCCCGAGAAACAGGTTATCATCATCAAGGAGAAGAAGATTCCCGACGAAGAATTACCGGTGGTTTTCTTTCTTGCAGGGGAAGCGGGAATGCCACCCGACGCCGTGATAAAGCTCAGACTCGGCGGCAAGTCGTGGATGGAGATTGCGCTCCAGTTCGGTCTGACGGCCAAGGTGTTCTACGTCCCGATCAAAGGCGATCCGGGACCGCCGTATGGCAAAGCCTACGGACACTTCAAGAAACACAAGAAGGAGAAATGGGGTAGCTTGCGATTAGCCGACGACGACATTATCAACTTCGTTAATCTCCGTTTTGTTTCATCTCACCACGGACTGACACCCGAAGAAGTCATCAAGATGCGCGCTAAGGGCACGGCTTTCGTCAAGAT
>QNAF01000368.1 GCA_003641405.1 Candidatus Zixiibacteriota bacterium
ACGCTGTAATGTTCTGCGTCACTGGAGTTGCTGAATTTAGCAGGTGGTTTTCCGCTACCCTGCCGCCATACCACGGAGGAGAATTTGCCTTGCTCTGATAGAAGATACCCTCGAATGACGGAAGCGCCAAACCATCAGGCGTGACGGGATTCTTGCTGCCGTACCCAAGCGCCTGATAGTGCGCCTCATGGTCGGCATCGGTGGCATTACTAGCGCCATCGGTCAGCATGTAAATTGAACCCGCAGCAGCCCACTGATATTCCCCGTCAATGGTGTTGGATGCTTTCATGTCGGTAAACGTGCAGAGTTGCGTACCATCGTAAATGGTATTGCCTGCACCATCGTATGAGAGGGACACAGCATCACCGGTCTGGGTCGTGCCGATGTTGAACTTGACCAGCCGACCTGAGACCGTGATGAATACTATCGGTACGGGTGTTTCGTTGACCTTTGCAGACCAGCCTGTAGCGTCTACGGTGTCGGGTATTTCAGTAAGCTGTACTTGAACGAAGTCATCGCCTACGGGATGGAACATCTGAACCACGCAGAAATTCTTGCCGATGCCGCCCGATGCCACGTTGCACCAGTAGTCGGCCTGTAGTTCGCTGAGGCCTTCACCGACAGCACCCTGGGCGAGATAGTACTCGATCATCGCCTCGTTGTACTTGCCCGATGTTGCCCCATTGTTCTGGCAGAACTGTATCCAATTACCGTTCAAGCTGCCTTGGTCCGGCACTTGAGTAACTAAAAATTCATACTCCAGGCTATTCAGCTTGCCTGAATGGCCCAGCTCTGTGGCTAACGCTGCTATTTTGCACTCTTGCCAATGGCTCATTGCTGCGTCCTCGCCGGGTCAGGCCGGAGTATGCTGACCGTCTCGGCGCGGGTCTTGTCCACCTCTGCCGCAGTCTTGAGCGGTTGCAGTTCCTGGTCGTCCAGTTCGCTGACGATCTTGGCAGTTTCTGCGCCTTTCTTCTGTGCGTCTGCCAGTTTCTGCGCCGATGCGGCCTCGGTTGCCTTCATCTGAAGTGTCTGAGCCACCTGCATCCACTGCTGCTTCTCGGCCTCTGTCTGCTCAAGCTGCTGCTGTGTCTGGTCAATCGTCTGCTGCTGCTGCTGTAGTTGCTGCATAGTCGTTTGCAAATCAGCCATGCTTTCATCGAGGCCACGGGAATACTTTGTGTAAGGCTGTAATGCTGCCCTCAATATCGCACTGGATACGTCGGCTGGTAGCAGGTTCTGTTGGACCATGGGCAGTACGGTCGAGGCATATGCACCAACAGATGACATCATGTCGTTACGTGTTGCCCGCTCCTGGAACTCATCCTTTGCTACCGTGCTTTCAGTCTCTACATCGATGGCAAAGTCCATCATCAGGTCTTTACGCAACAGTTGTATTGTCTCTGGGTCTATCTGTAGCTGTGTCAACCGTACAAGATTCTCATCGGTGAAGTGACTGCACAGCAACTGACCCATTATCCTGAACATTTCGCGCACGGTGAATGCAACAACATCACGCTTTCTGGACAGCCGGATACCAACCCAACGCCCCTTCAATTCCTGTGTGCCTACACCCTCTTTGGCATTGGATACCCCGCGCACGATATCTGCAATGCCGAGTATTTCGTCTACCTGGGACTTAACAAACTGTATCTGTTCAGTGAGTTTGGCAAGTACGGCAACCTTCTCCTCCAGCGGCAATGCAAATATGACCGAATCGAATCCACCACCCTGGGTACGCTGCGCTAGGTTGGGTATCGGCAGTGACTGTCCGTCCTCCTGCTCGAATATGTCACCCAACTCCGGTAAGCCTGAGTCATGTGCGCCTACGGCCTTTATCTGCTCAATCAGCGCCATCCTGCGCTCTTGTAGGCGGTTTAGTTCACGGTCGTATGGTTCTATGTAGTCGTAATCAGGCTTTGGTATTAGCTCACCGGACGGAATGTTGGTCATCATCGGCAGCGGCAGCGGGTAGAACTTCTGCAGCTTCAGTGGATCGTCTTGTACCTCTACCGGCTCGGACTCATTCTTTGCTATGAACAGGACTTTCTTGTTTTCCCTGTCCCATACCTCGTAAATGTCGTAGGTTTTCTTCTTCCATGAGCCTGTATCGCCACGGTCTTTGTCGTCTTTGCTTGCTCGCAGTGTACGTCCGAACCGATTCTTTATCTGTGCCTGGGTCATGCGGTGACGGAAGTAGATCCAGTCACAGTTGCGCCATGAGTTACACGGCTCCCAACCGAACCGATCCCACGGTACATATTCCCACGTTATTGACTGCTCACCGATACCCTGCTCGGTCTGCTGTGCCATCTGCTGCTGTATCTGCTCTTGGTCTGCAGGTGATATCTGCTCGGCAATGTCGGCAGGCATAGGCTCTTGGGGTACGGGTAGCTGGACAATCTCGGAGTCTATCTTGACCCTGATAACGCCTAGCCCCGTGGACAGGAAGTCATCAACGCTGCGGTGGAAGTTGTCATCGAACGACTGGTCATCAACAAAGTGCGCTATGCCGCGCTCCAGTACGTCACTGGCTTGACGGAATACGGGGTTCTTCTCGTCACTGGCTGGGCGCACATCAGGTACAGGCTGGCTTGAGTAGATACCGGAGTGCTGTATCTGTACCACCGTCCACAGTAATGGAACGTACAGCTCGTCTATATCGAAATCATCGTTGAATACGTCAGCAACGTCACGGCCTCTGTCCCGGTAGTCACGATGGCTCTTTTCTTCTGCGGTTATGCGTGAGAGCCATATCTTCTGTAACTTACGGCCTGCCACGTTGCCCGTTGACGCTTCCGCCTGCTCGGAGCCTGATGAGAAACTGTCTACCTGCTGTTTATCGTCTTGCATTGCTACACCGTGCGGGGGTTTGTTGAATCATATCATAAATCTAAGTCCACCTTGATTTACGTTTACTGTTACGTTTTGGCATAATCTGGCGAATTTTAAAGCCATGCTCCAGAGTTCCGCGCTCATCTTTCTTTATCTTTGGTGGTGTGTGCGCCCACATCATCTCAAGATATAAGCAAAGATTCGCCAGTGAATCGCACCTGTGGTCATCCTTGCCAGCAGGAAAGCGTAGCAACTCATCC
>QNAF01000369.1 GCA_003641405.1 Candidatus Zixiibacteriota bacterium
GAATAGTAGATTGTTGTGAGTTGTGAGATGGACAATGTCAATCCTGTTGTTCCAGTAATCCTGTCTATATTCTAGTTCGTGTCCGTCGCATAGGCGATTTGTTTCAAGGCATCGGTGGCATATGCGACATCCTCTTGCGACAGAAACGGCCCCATACTGAAACGCACCGTACCGCCCTGATCGAAAGTACCCAGGGTCTCGTGGGCATAGGGTGCACAGTGCAAACCCGACCGGGTCAACAGAGAAAATTGCTGTTCCAGCACCGCGGCCAGTTCCCCCGGTTCATAACCACCGATGGATACGCTGAACACACCTACACGCTTATCGACATCGCACGGTCCATAGACCGTCAGTCCGTCCACCTTTTCCGTATGGCTTAAAAAAGCCTGGCACAATTCCACTTCATGGGACCGAATACGGTCCATACCCCGCTCCAACAGAAACTCAACGCCCGCGTTCAAACCGGCGATACCGATCAGATTGTGACTGCCGGACTCGAATCGGTCGGGTAGAAAGTCCGGCTGCCGGGGAATTTCACTGGTACTACCTGTACCGCCTTCCTTCAACGGTCGTAACCTGGTTTCAAATCCAGGCCGGATATATAATACCCCCGTCCCCAACGGTCCCAGCAATGCCTTATGACCGGGAAACGCCAGCATATCGATCGGAATCTCCTGCACATCAATCGGCAGATGCCCCACCGTTTGGGCGGCATCGACCAGGAAAGGAATATCGTATTCTCGGGCGATGATACCCATGGAAGCAATATCCTGCACGCTGCCGCAGACGTTACTGCCGTGCACGACGGTAATCAACCGGGTATTCTTTCGGATCGCTTGTCGAATGTCTTCCGGGTCTATAAATCCTTCGTTGTCGGCCTGAAGGTAAGTAACTTCGATTCCTAATTGCTCCTGCAGGGCGCTCAAAGGCCGCAGTACGGAATTGTGCTCCATCGTCGTCGTGATGATGTGACTGTTCGGCTCGGTAATCAGACCTTTGATCGCCAGCGATAGACCGTCCGTACAGTTGAACGTCATAATAATCGATTCCGGCTGGGAGGCGCCGAGAAACTGTGCGAGACGCCTGCGAGCCTGGTGAATAATCTCGCTGGCCTCAACCGCCTCATGATATGCCCCCCTGCCGGCCGAGGCGCCGATGTGACGCGCGTAGTGCATCATAGCGTCGTGTACGCCCGGCGGCTTGGGAAAACTCGTCGCCGCATTATCAAAATATATCCTGCGCTTGGCCAACTATCACTCCCGTCAACAATATATAATCCACTCAATCACAGATATTTTAGCACCGGGTTGAATGCTCGTCAAGATGCCCTTTTACCTGTAAGTTGTTTCAAGGTGCTTAAGGAGTAACGACCTCCTTCGGACGATTGATTTGCCAATAAAGTGACGGCAAAACAACCAAAGTTAACAACGTGGAAGAGAAAAGACCTCCCACCACAACTATCGCCAGCGGTTTTTGTATCTCGGAACCAATTCCCGTAGTCAAGATTAGGGGAAGCAATCCTAAAGCAGTAGTAACCGCCGTCATAAAAACCGGCCTCAGCCTGGACAATGAACCTTCAATTACCGCATCTTTGATCGCCAGGACTTCTTGTTTTAGGTATTCAAAACGTGATATCAGGATCAGGCCGTTGGTCAAGGCAATCCCGAAAAGAGCAATAAATCCTATTGAAGAAGGAATGCTCACGTTCTCTCCGGAAATGGCCAAGGCAAAGATGCCCCCTACCAGTGCGAACGGTAAATTCACTAAGATGAGTACGGCGCTCTGGAAAGATTTGAGCGCGCTGAAAAGCACGACAAAGACCAAAAGCAGCGCCACCGGAACCAACAGCTTCAGACAAGTCATGGCCCGCTGCTGATTTCATATTTCAGTCTCCTTATGAAAAATCTATGGAGAACAGTTAAACGGCAGCTTCACCGCGTTCTCCGTTACTAATACGAATTGCCTGCTCCACATGGGAAATATAAATCTTGCCGTCACCACGCAGACCGGTATGGGCACTGCTCTCAATGGTGGAAACCACTTCATCAACCAAATCATCCATACAAAAAATTTCGAGTTTAACGTGTGTTTTGACCTCCATAGAAACCTTTGGCTCCTGGTTAGTTTCTTGCTTGGAGCGGTCTCGACCGAAGCCGCGGACATCTGATATGCTGGCGCCGGTGAGACCCTCAATCCTGTGCAGGGCCAACATTACATCATCCAATTTATGTGGTTTAATAAATGCAATAAGTTGTTTCATATTTATCATCCTTTCGTGCTTATAGGTTGAGGATTTGATTCTGAGTTGACCTTGATTGCGAACCATTTATACAATGCAGGGATTAACAACAAAGTTATGAGAGTGGAGGTGGCCAATCCGCAAACAACCACGGTGGCCAAAGGCCGTTGCACCTCACTACCAGTGCCTTGGGCAAACAGCAAGGGGATAAGTCCAAGAGCCGTTGTTATTGTAGTTATCAGCACTGGTCGTATACGAAGACACCCACCCCGAACAGAAACTTCATCTAAGGGGACACCGTCCCGCCGAAGGTTATTCATACACGTAACAAGTACCATGGCGTCTTCAAGAGCAATACCGAATAAGGCAATAAATCCAACCGAGGCGGGTACCGAAAGATTTTGACCGCTAAGCCATAATCCAACTATACCACCGATAAGGGCAAGCGGTATGTTTATCAAGATAAGTAACGCACTCTTTAGCGAACCAAAGCTGCTGAACAATAACAAACATATTGCCAGCAATGTAACTGGCACGACAATAGATAATCGCTTGTTAGCCTCTTGTTGCAACCGGAATTGACCGCCCCAAGTAACAAGATAACCCGGATCGAGGGTAATCTCTTGATCGATAGCCTCTTGAGCTTCCTCTACAAAAGAAACGATATCGCGACCTACTACATTGCATTGGATAGTGATAAAGCGCTGGTTGTCCTCGCGAGTAATCTGACGTGGCCCCACGATTTCTTTGATCTCGGCCAACTCACTGAGCGGCACACGCTTGCCATCAGGAGTTTCAATAATAATTTCCTGAATGTCTTCACGAGTTTCCCTTGCTTCGGGAGTATAGCGAACAA
>QNAF01000370.1 GCA_003641405.1 Candidatus Zixiibacteriota bacterium
GCGACAATCTCACCGCCGTGAATCCCGGCGCCGGGGCCAAGATCAATCACATAGTCAGCCCGCTCGATAGTCTCGCGGTCGTGTTCGACCACCAGTACGGTGTTGCCGATGTCCTTTAGCTCAAGCAGCATGTTCAGCAACTTGTTATTGTCGCGCTGGTGAAGCCCCACCGACGGCTCGTCGAGAATGTAGAGCACACCCACCAGTCGCGACCCAATCTGTGTCGCCAGTCGGATACGTTGTGCTTCGCCCCCGGAAAGAGTCGCCGCTGACCTGTTGAGAGTAAGATAGCTGAGGCCGACGTCATTAAGGAAACCAAGTCGTTCGCGTATCTCTTTGAGAATCTGCCGGGCGATAGTCTGTTGTCGTTTGGACAGCTTGATGTTCTTGAAGAAAGCGTTCGCCTTCTTGATTGACATGTCCGTCACCGTGTCGATAGTCTCACGATCAATGATGACAGATAACGCTTCCGGTCGAAGCCGCGCCCCTTTGCATCTCGGGCAGGCCGTTATCGACATGTAATTTTCAATCCATTGTCGCACCCCCGATGACTCAGTCTGTCGGTAGCGCCGCATCAGGTGTGGGATGACGCCTTCGAAAGGTGCTTCATAGACGCCGGAACCCTTCCCTTTGCCGGAAACGTGTTCATACTCACAACTGATCTGTTCGTCGCCCGATCCGTACAGGATGACCTGCTGAACCTCTTGTGAAAGCTTCTCAAAAGGTGTCGAGAATTTGAAATCGTAGTGCCGCGCTACGCCCTTAAGCTGATAACGGTACCAGTTGGCCATGTCAGCTCCGCCCCAGGGACGTATCGCACCCTCGCTGATCGACAGCGATCGGTCCGTCACCACCAGTTCCGGGATAACCTCCATTTTCTGCCCAAGACCATCGCATTCCTTGCAGGCCCCAAACGGAGAGTTGAACGAAAACAGGCGCGGTGTCGGCTCATCGTAGCTGATGTTGCAGTTGAGACAGGCAAACTGCTCCGAGAAGAGAAGGTCCTTCTTGCTGATATTGATAATCACCGTGCCGCTGGACATCCGAAGTGCAGTTTCCACCGAATCCGCCAGCCGCTGCTTTGACTTCTGCTTGACTACCAGGCGGTCAACCACGATTTCGATAGTGTGTTTCTTCTTCTTCTCCAGCTTGATATCTGAATCCGACTCAACGATTTCGTTGTCAACGCGAAGTCGGACGAATCCTTCGCGGATCGCTTCTTCTATGATCTCGCGATGCTCACCTTTCTTGCCGCGTACCAGCGGCGCCAGCACCATCAGGCGGGAACCTTCTTCGAAACTCAACACGGAATCGACAATCTGTTCAACCGTTTGCTGTGTGATCGGTTGGCCGCAAACGATACAGTGTGGCTTTCCGATTCTGGCAAACAACAGGCGAAGATAGTCATAGATTTCTGTGATTGTTCCCACAGTCGAACGCGGATTCTTGGGCGTTCCTTTTTGCTCAATCGCAATCGCCGGCGAGAGACCTTCAATGAAATCAACGTCCGGCTTCTCCATCAAACCCAGGAACTGCCTGGCATAGGCCGACAATGACTCAACATACCGGCGCTGCCCTTCAGCATAGATGGTATCAAAAGCCAGCGAACTCTTGCCGGAGCCCGATAACCCGGTAATGACTGTCAGCGTGTTACGCGGAATGCGGACATCAATATTCCTGAGATTATGTTCCCGCGCCCCCTTAATGAAGAGGGTTTCACGATTGCGTTTGTTCCTGGCACCATTTCCGGGCACGTTTCACCTCAAGTTTGCGAACCCGTAGTATAATGCCGGAAACTCGACTGGAAAAGAGGAAAACGGTTCTGTTGTGTCACTTTTTGTCAGTAGTGGCACCGTGGGACCGTCTTCGTACAACTCCAGAAACGCCGAAACCGGTTGACAAGCCGTCGATGGGCTGTTATTCGTGAGTTTATGCGCGATCCTCATCAGGAATTCTTCGACAAGGCTGCTTCCGAGTGGGATATCAAGTTTACCGCTGATGATTTGGAACGCCTCTCCCATCTCGTTGATTCCCTTGGCATAACTGAAGGCATGGATGTTCTTGATGTCGGCTGTGGCACCGGAATTCTATTTGACTCACTTAGGCGAAAAGTAGGTGGCAGCGGCTCGGTCACAGGCGCTGATCTGTCGATGCAGATGGCGCGAGCAGCCAGGCGCAACTTCCCGTTTGAGAATATCAATGTGATCGAAGCAGATGTCAGCAATCTGCCTTTTGTTGATTTCGCCTACGACATGGCTATTTCCTTTTCGGCTTTTGCGCATTTCGTCGATAAGCAGAAAGCACTGAGGGAGTTAAGCCGCGTTTTGAAACCCCAGGCCAGACTGTATATCATTCATCTGCAGTCATCGAAGGACCTGGCCGAACTGCACAAGAAAATCGGCGGAGCCGTGGAACACGATCGGATCCCCCAGGAAGATATCATGCGTGAAATGCTTGCCGCCGGACAATTCGATGATGTCACAATCGAGGATCACACCGGGCTTTACCTGGCTTCGGCGGTGAACACCAAATGAGTCGCTACCCTGTTCCAGACGGAGGCATCACCGGTACGCGATGGTCCACGTACACGGCGCTGTATCTTTCCCTGGCCGTAGTGCTGTCATTTGGTTTTCACATGTTTGGCGTTGCGGGGAGAGTTTTTCTCCCCATGCACGTCCCTGTACTGCTGGCAGGTTTTCTGGTTGGACCGGGATGTGGATTCGTAGTGGGGCTGCTTGCCCCCGGTCTGTGTCATATGTTGACAGGTATGCCACCGACTTACGCGGTGCCGCTGATGTCTCTGGAACTGCCAATCTACGGACTGGTAGCCGGCTTAGCGTACTTCAAAATGCGCTGGAATATATACATGGCCATGGTGGTCGCGATGATTCTCGGACGACTCATGTTCGGGTTGGGGCTGTTCGTGCTTGGGATGTTCATGGAACTACCCTACAACGCGGCTTTCTTCTTCTCTATCGGGGGGCCGATTCTGACAGGCCTGCCCGGCATCGTCTTACAATTGTTCCTGATCCCCGTTGTTGTGACAGCCGTCAAGCGCCACTCCCACTGATGGGTTTGTTA
>QNAF01000371.1 GCA_003641405.1 Candidatus Zixiibacteriota bacterium
GTCTCATCCCTCTTGGTGGCTATGTAAAGATGGCCGGTGAAAATCCTGATGAAACCGCTACGGGAGCACCGGACGAATTCATGTCCAAAACGAAACTCCAGCGTACGGCAGTAGTGCTGGCCGGACCGATGATGAACTACGTGCTGGCAATCTTCCTCCTGATAGGCATTTATCTCTTTGCAGGCGAACCCTATTTTGACAATGACCGTGTCGTGGTCGGTGAGCTCGTGGAAGATGCCCCGGCCGCTGCCGCCGGTATGCAAGTCGGCGATCAGATTATCGCTATAAACGGTGAAACCGTTTTGACATTTGATTCCGTTCAGGCACGTATTAACCGTATTGTTGAGGCTCCTGTTGAGATTACATGGGTACGCAATAGTGACACTGTCACGGCAAACATGGTGACACTGAGTGCCCAACAACTCAACATGGAGGGAGGTACAGATACTGTAGGACAGATCGGATTCAGCCAGCAACTTGCAGGCTACCGTCATTATGGCGTTGGCGAGGCTTTCACCAAGGGATTCGTAACAACCCATGTTATCTTGTACGAAACCGTCCGATTCATCAAGAGAGTGGTGACTGGGGATATCTCGACCAAACTACTTGGTGGCCCGGTATTTATTGCCAGACAATCCGGTAAAGAAGCTCGCCGTGGAGCGGCGAGCCTGTTTTTCTTTATGGCCCTGCTATCAGTTAATCTTGGCGTGCTTAACGTGCTGCCAATACCTATCCTGGATGGGGGGCATTTGGTTTTTCTGGGAATTGAGGCCGTCAGAGGTAAGCCACTTTCGATGAAGGCCCGACTGATTGCCCTTCAAATCGGTATGGTGAGTCTTCTATCCCTGATACTCTTTGTGACATATAACGATATCGTAAGGGCTTTCGGCGGACTTGGTTAACTGCCTCGCCCCGGTATTGTTCTTGACACATACCTGGAAACTTGTTATCACCGCAGGTGTAAGAAAAAGTAATCAGGACGCTCAATAATGAAGAACGATAACAACACAGAGCTGGCTTCCACTTCCAGTATAATCTGGGATAACGTCAAACAGATTGGTTTGGCGGTTCTGCTGGCGCTCATAATCAAGACTTCGGTGGTCGAAGCTTACAAGATTCCTACAGCGTCAATGGAAGAAACCCTGTTGATTGGAGATTTCCTGCTGGCCAACAAGTTTATCTATGGCGCCCACCTGCCACTGGTCAATTGGCGCCTGCCCGCAATTCATGACCCGGAACCGGGAGATATCGTGATATTCGTTTGGCCTGGCGATAATGAGACAAAATATGTGAAGCGATGTGTGGCAGTAGGCGGCGATACCGTTATAGTCAGACGCAAGGAACTCTTCGTAAACGGAGAACGCTTCCCCGATCAAGAGTTCGCCAGATTTACTGATACTACTGCAGGTGGAACACAGGTAGTTGTTCCTCGAAGACCTGGTGGACTGAGTAGTCGTGACAACTACGGACCGTATGTAGTACCTGAAAACTGTTTCTTCATGATGGGAGATAACCGTGACAATTCTTATGATTCTCGATACTGGCAGTCAGTGTCCAAGGAATTAATCCTGGGTGAGGCCATGGTAATTCACTGGTCCTGGGACGATTCAATACATCCGTCTCCAGAAGTCTCGGTCACTGATCCTCTCTCGGTCCCAAGGCTTTTCGCGTACAATATCGGTTACTTCTTTCACAAGGTTCGCTGGTCTCGTCTTTTCGACGTGATATCCTGAACCACAGGGTAAAAGGAAGTTTCTCAGTGCCTTTCAGTTTTTCAACTACAAGAGTGATGCTAAGAGTTGCCGCGTTCACAGTCGCCATCCTCATGGTTGCGTCAGTCACAATCCAGGCCGAACCCCGGGCAGAAATTGAAGTCAGCACTTTCAGTTTCGGAAAAGTAGCACAAAACATAATATTGACGCACACCTACTGGATCAAATCCGTTGGTGATGATACCCTGCACATTGAGTCAATCTGGGCGGGCTGCACCTGCAGTCAGATACCCGTAGAAGATTCTTCGATTGCCCCCGGCGATTCTTTACCGCTAACCGTCATATTCAATACCGGCCGGTTACAGGGACGCACCACAAAAAAACCCTCGATCAGAACAAATGCTCGGGAAAAGAAGATCGAGTTTAGTTTCTACGCCGAGGTTCTAACCAATACCGATATCACTCACCCCCTGGTTGTCAGTCCTGATGAAGTCGATGTCTCACAATTCGGAGAAAAGACCCGGAGAATTGCGGTGTTCCATGTCGAGAATCGCTCGGATGAAGATCTGGTGCTTGCTGTGACTGACTCATGCCTGAAGAGCTTTGAAGTCAAGCTGCCACATGAGATAAAGGCCGGAGAGACTGTCAAAGGAAAGATCAGGATCAGAGAAAGCAAAATACAATCTGACTTCCACGAATCACTGACATTCAAGGTGGAAGGGGTGGATGATGCAAGTTACTCTGTTCCTGTAAAGCGCATCTACTACCCCGGCAAGGAGTGATGTACAGCAGAAATATTATGCAACTCTGGCGCTATAACATAGCGCCTCTTTTTTTGCTTTGACTTCGTCTCTGTCGGAACCACATTAGGCTTATGTATAGTCTGGTCGCTGATACTCTCGGCAAGCGATTTGGTCCACGCAAAGTCCTTGCCGACATCTCGTTTGAGCTTCAAACGAACGACTCACTGGCAGTGGTCGGCGACAACGGAAGCGGCAAAACAACACTGCTCATGTTACTGCTTGGCTTCCATGCCCCTACACGCGGAAGAGTGGTTTTCCGCAAGGGGTCAGAACAGTTATCCGATGCCGAGATACGCTCATGCGCCTCCCTGGTATCGCCATACCTCTGCCTGTACGACAATCTTACGGCCGAAGAGAACCTGGTTTTCTTTGCCACCGTATCCGGCGGTTCCATCACTGGCAAGCAGCTCAACACCCTGTTGGAGCGCGTAGGTCTGGAAGGACGGGGAACCGATCTTGCCGCGAGCTACTCGTCCGGAATGAAACAACGGCTCAAATATGCCGTCGCGTTACTCAAAGACCCTGCCTTTCTTTTTCTGGATGAACCGATGTCAAACCTTGATGA
>QNAF01000372.1 GCA_003641405.1 Candidatus Zixiibacteriota bacterium
AAAACATTAAAGAACGAACGTTGAAAATGAGAAAACAAAACTACAAAAAGGCAATTGCCAGAGTACAAACTGTGTCTTAGATTTCAAACCCAGATGTCCAGATTGTCTGAAGACATACAGTCGTAATTCATTGATAATGAGCTACTTAGAATAAAAAGCGGGGCGCGCGCGACTCGAACTGGTAATACCCTTAAGAGTGTGTAAAAGACAGAAGGTGTATCCCAGAGTTTTCAACGATTTACAAAGGGGACACCTAATGTCGTATCGAGAATTGTCTTTTGACTCTCATAACATTGCGATCTGTATATCAGGGGTCAAGGATATGTTTCGGATGCACTTAGCTTCGGCGGCGATTATCTTTTCGCTTGACACGGGGATAGTTTGTTAGCACCATGTTATGGATGCGTGAGAGCACGACTTCTCGCTATGACCTACCATCACACGCTATCCGTAAGACATTTGCAGTAACAAACGATTCGGTAACGCAACGGGAGTTCACTGACTTGTCACTTGATCTTCAGACAACATTGCTTTTTGTAAACACCGGCGGCCTTGTCATGGCTGTCACTCATCAGTCAATCACACAACCTCAGAAGAAAAGACGCCACTGCGTGTACGCCAGATTAGACTGGTCTTACAACGCGCCGGCATAATGCCGTATGCATCATAAGATTCGACAAGGAACAAAATTATGAACGGTGATTCAAAACCTATCCTTGTAATAGGCGGGGGTATCGCCGGAATGACGGCGGCAGTGGAAATTGCCGAGGTGGGCTACAACGTCATTCTGGTGGAAAAGGAGGCGTATATCGGGGGACGCGTGTTGCGTATGCATCGCTATTTCCCAAAAATGTGTCCGCCAACCTGTGGGTTTGAAATAAATGTAAAAAGAATACGGCGAAATCCACGCATTACCATCCACACTCTGGCCACAGTGGAGAAGATTTCCGGTAAGGCTGGTGCCTTCAGGACCACCGTCCGTGTGCGACCAAGATTCGTTACCGGTACCCAACCGATAGACGAAGCGGTGGCTGAAAAAATGACATCGGTTCGGGACAATGATTTCAATTACGGGATGGACAAAACCAAGGCGCTGTACCTGCCACATGACATGGCTTATCCGTCAGTTCAGGTTCTGGATCGAGAGTGCCTCTCAGATGCCGATACTCAGGCGCTTTCAGAGGTCTGTGCTTCCGGTGCCATAGATATGGAGATGTCAGAGAAGGAGCTTGAGATCGACGTAGGTGCCATAGTCGTAGCCACCGGTTGGCAACCTTACGACGCAACCAAGTTAGACACACTCGGGTTCGGGCAGTATCCGAACGTGATCACCAATGTGATGATGGAGAGACTGGCGGCGAACGGTGGTCCCACTGCCGGAGAGATTCTCAGGCCATCGGACGGCAATAAGCCCGAGAACGTGGCTTTCGTACAATGCGCCGGGTCGCGGGATGAGAACCACCTGCCATACTGTTCCGCTGTGTGCTGCATGGCTTCATTGAAGCACGCCCGGTATCTCAGGGAAAAGAACGAGACTTCGAAGGCGACTCTTTTCTATATCGACATTCGTACGGTTGGCCGTCTGGAGAAATTCTACTACGACATGCTCGAGGACGAGAATGTCTCTTACATCAAGGGCAAGGTAGCCAAGATCAATGAGGTTGCTGAGAGTCGGAACCTGATACTGGATGTGGAAGACACGCTGTCAGGTGAGAATCTACATGAGGAATTCGATATGGTCGTGCTGGCAACCGGCATGGTTCCCAACACAGCCGACGTCAAGATACCATTTGAGTTGAACTACGACGAGTACGGTTTCGTTGATGGGGCTACTGATGTCGATGGAATATACGCCGTGGGGTGCGCAAAGCGTCCATGTGATGTTACCCGTGCAACAAAAGATGCAACAGCAGTAGCGCTGAAGGCGATTCAGTGCCTTGACGGAGGGGAGTGATTTCATGGAAGACAAGATTGGCGTCTTCATTTGCACCGGCTACGGGATAGGCGAAGCTCTCGACATAGAAGCTCTTTGCAAAATTGCCACTGACGAATACAAAGTGCCGTTCTGCAAAACCGTGGATTCCTGCGAGAAGCCTCATCTGGAGGCCATCAACGCGGACATCAAGAGTGAGGAGTTGACCAAGGTAGTCATCGCGGGAATATCTCCGCGTTTCTACACCCAGGAGACATTCCCAGAGGATGTGATCGTCGAGCGATTCGCTCTGCGGGAACATGTGGTGTGGTGCCAGCCGCCCGGTGATGAAGATACGCAGATGATGGCGGAGGATTACCTTCGCATGTATATCACAAAAGTCCAGAAAATGGAACCCGTAGTGCCGTTCCAGCTAGAGGAAACAATAGACAAGACAGTTCTCGTAGTCGGTGGCGGAGTTGCCGGTCTTACCGCGGCACTGGAGACGGCCAGAACCGGTTACGATGTTCGTCTGGTTGAGAAATCCGACAAGTTGGGTGGCTGGCTGGCAAAACAGCACAAGTCGATTCCCACCAAGCCCCCAT
Organism: Candidatus Zixiibacteriota bacterium; assembly: GCA_003641405.1. Classification (GTDB taxonomy): domain Bacteria; phylum Zixibacteria; class MSB-5A5; order GN15; family FEB-12; genus B22-G1. The sequence goes on from QNAF01000372.1 coordinate 2,518, forward strand.
ATCGAGATCTGGAAGAGACGAACATTGACAAACTGATTGCCGATGTCGAAGGAAACTCCCGGATAAAAGTGTATAGGTCGGCTGTTACCGGCAGTATCTCAGGTGCTCCAGGACTCTTCGATGTGACATTGAATCCGTCCGGGAATGGTCAGCCCGGTTCCGATGTTCTGGATACTTTCCGTGTAGGCGCGGTAGTTCAGGCTACCGGCTGGAAGGCGGGGGAGCCACGCGACCACCTGTCATACGGCCAGGTCGAGGACGTCATCCGCAATGTCGATCTGGAGGAGATGGTCAAGAATAATGGCAAGATCACACGCCCTTCGGACGGCAAGGAAGTGAAGAGCATTGCGTTCATACAGTGTGGCGGTTCCAGAAAGAAGGAGCACCATTCCTATTGCTCATCGATATGCTGTATGACTTCGCTCAAGCAGGCGCTGTACCTGCGCGAAGGTGACAGCGGCGCCAAAGCGTACATCTTCTATGAGTTCATTCGGACACCGGGTAAGTATGAAGAATTCTATCGCAGAGTTCAGGCGGACCCCGGCGTATTC
>QNAF01000373.1 GCA_003641405.1 Candidatus Zixiibacteriota bacterium
CAGGTATTTGCTGAGAAGACCTGTGAGATCAGAGTAAGCGAGATAACCAACTCGCTTGACGATGACGGCGTCACCAAACTGGTATCGGGCAATACCCACCGGATCACAATGTTCTGGGATGCCAGTTGTGCCGACACCGCCTGCGTTAACTATGCGCCTTCAATCGCGCTCACCATGTGGTCACCTGATGGTGCCCAGTGGAATCACCTCCAGGGTGCCGTAACTCCGGCCTGGAAACAGTTCGAATTCGGCCAGACGTTTATCAACCACTTCTATCTCGACAGCACACAGTGGCTGCTGGAAGATCCGGCGACAGGTCCGTGCCGTGGCAATGTCGGTGATTCCGTGGCGGTACTCTGGGCTACCGTGGCAATCTTCAAGGGTCTTACGGGTGGTTATACCGGTGACCTGACCACGCTTGAGTTCCAGTCGAGCGAAGCTGACAAAGGCAAACATATCTGCATTGACACTGTGCGGGTTCCGGGCGGAACCTGGGGTTGGTGGAACGCAAGCTGCGGACATATTATCCCCGAATGGAACGTACAGACTTGTTACCAGATCGTTGCCCCGGTGGAACCTGTCGCACCGGCAGCAATAGAAGATTTAGGCGGAAACTAGCACTTAGTCCCGACTGTAATTCATTCACTATGTCTGTCACCCTGAGCAGAGCCTGCCCTGAGCCTGCCGAAGGGTCGAAGGGTTAAATAGCTAGAACACGAAGCTTCAGTTGAAGCTTAACGGTCAGGTCCTGCACACAACATACTCGTGCGACCTGACCGTTTTTTCTTGATGGTCACGCCTGCGAAGGGGCTTGTTGATAAACCCCATATATCCATACGGTGGGCGGTGTACGTCCTCGTGCACCGCCTGACGTCAGGATATCGGCAGACGAGGACGTCTGCCGGGCACGGCACAGGGTTTGTCAACAAGTCCCTTGCTGTGGGATTTGAACGCAACCTGGTTTTGTAGGACAGGATCAACCACTCCGGGAGTGCCTGCGGTCCTGCCAATTGTCTTGTAGGTTGGGACCCCTGCGGTCCCGACTCCGTCTACCAGTTATCCGTCCCATCACAGTTCTTCAAATAATGCGTCGGTGCAATAAACAGAGCATCAATCAGAATCGAAAGGTCAGCGCCGTCAATCGTCATTGGGTTTTCAACCGGTCTGACGGGGGATTCGACCCCCCCGCGCGTAAGAGGTGGCTTGATCTGCTGACAACCTGCCTGATATGACCTACTGTGCGATAAGCACAGTAGGTGGTTATAGTATACCCACAAGTGCTGACTATTTCAGCATCAGCATCTTCCGAGTGACTGAGTTGTCTCCCGCGCTAAGAACATATAAGTATACACCGCTGGCCACCGAAACTCCTTCGTCGTTCCGGCTGTCCCAGGTAGTCGCGTGCCACCCTGGGGGCATGTCAAAGTCGATTAGTCTCCTGACTCTCTGTCCGAGGATGTTGAAGATGTCAAGCCTGACGTGTTCCGGTTCCGGTAGTGCAAAACCTATGACTGTATGCGGATTGAATGGGTTGGGGTAATTCTGATCGAGGGTAAACTCAATTGGTAGAAGATCAGTCCCATGAATCTCTTCCACATCCGTAATGAACTTCGAGGCCAGCGTTACTGCTGCTACTCCGCCCGTTAGTATGTATGAGTTGCTCGATGATACACCTCCGGTGGTGCTGGGAATACCACCGGCGACCTTGTTCCCGGCCGAAGCAGAGTTACCGCCACCCCCGACTACGGTTCCGGACGTCAGTTTGTAGTTAGCGCTGCCGGCCTGAGCATACGATATGGATGTCGACATCAACAGACAGGCGACTAATAGTACTATAAGTTTCATGCTGTTCACAATTGTTCCCTTTCCACTGTCAACTGGATTCACAGGTGCATTTAGTACCTGGTGGGGACATAGAGGGCAACAAGGTTGTAGTCGTCTATGCGTGCCTCACCGTTGACAACCTGATGCCAGGCATTGAAGTAGATCCAGTTACTTCCTGCGGACACTGGTTCCACCCTGGTTAAGCTATACTGTATTAGAGGTTCGGCAGGAACAACTTCAAAGTGCTGTCTTATTATCTGCACTCCATCGCTTTCCCCGACGTCATTGCGAGTATCTGACACTTTCAGCCTGATTATACCGTCGCTTGTAGACGTGACATCCCATACGAAGAAGCCGCTGACAGTGGCAATTATGTAGCCGCTGGCAGGACAAACAACTTCAACACTGTCAACAACCGACGTAGCTGAAGAAGTTGACATTACGCCTCCGGAGCCGGACTCTACCCAGTCTACGCCCGGTTCAGCGGCAATATCTTCGGGTTGAATACTGCCATTGGAGATATCGGTGCCAGTGATAGTTCCGTTGGCAATGTGGGTTGTCGTAATACCGCTGGTGGCAACTGACAGGGTGACATCACCGGAAAGACCACCACCGCTCAATCCGGAACCAGCCCCAACAGATGTGATATCACCGGTTCCAGCCGGGGGGTAGGCCGAAGCGTACGCATACGGTACCGATGCAATTAGCTGACGTGGCACCATCTCTGGATCGCCGCCAACAGTAATTCCCAGGTACTTTTTGTCGCCGTCCAGGATTGTTTCGTCCAGCGACCCAAGTTCGACAGTAAAGACGCCATTGGCGTCCGGTGCAACAGTCCCCGCTTGCGTGTACAGAGCCGATCCTCCGCTCGACGCGGCGTAAATCGCAAAAGTAACACTGGTCGCTGACGTAATCGGGTTGTCACTGTTGTCGGTCAACCTTCCCTGATACATGATGGTATTGGGTGCTTGTGCGAGCGAATTTCCCGCAAACAGACCCATAGCGACAACTAATGTCACGGCTGCAATACTGATCAGTTTTTTCACAAGTGTTCTCCTGTGTGAAACGTTAATATTAACAACAAGAAAATCCCATTCTGATTCCTGCTCCGCAAGTTTTAACTTGAGAGAGTGATCCACATTATTGGGGTGTTTCGAAAAAGCCCATTGTAAAAGTCCCGTAGGTCAGGTTGCTCGTCAACCTGACAAGTCAAGATAGCAGGTTCACAAGCACTCTCGGAG
>QNAF01000374.1 GCA_003641405.1 Candidatus Zixiibacteriota bacterium
GGACTCGCATCCAAAATGCCAATAACAGCTATACTCTGGATAATGGGCGCTATGATGCTCTCAGGCTTACCACCCTTCAGCACATTCACAGCAGAATGGATAATGTTCACAGGCATATTCCAAACAGGACTACAAGGCTCCTCAAATGCACTGATAGTTGCAATTCTGGCAGTATCCGCAGTTGCATTAACGATTGCTTACACATTCTGGTCAGTGAAAAGAATATTCTTTGGACCCCTAAATCCAAACCTATCAAACGACAACATCAGAGACCCACCCACACTGATGTGGATCCCACTCATACTATTAGCCATTGTATCAATAATCCTGGGACTGTACCCTAAACCCATGATGGACCTCTTCAGTCTTGTGATTGGAGTAATATAAAAAAATAAGCCAGCATGGGAAGTTGTGCACAATACTGCAAACATGCACCAGAGGGATAATATATATTTTGGTATGGGTGGAGTAAATATCCAAAGGTTTTTATTGTATAAAATAACTATCTGCGCCTGATTAATATTATGGAGGTATACAAAATATGGATGCAACTTATTGGTTGTATATTGCTCCTGTAGCAGGCATTATCAGTCTGATTTTCGCAGGCTTGTTCGCCAAGAAGGTGCTGAGTTATGATCCTGGGACAGAGAGAATGCAGGAAATATCCTCAGCGATTCAGGAAGGAGCAATGGCATACTTGAATAGACAGTACAAGACAATCGCAGTTGTGGCAGTTATTCTCACCGTCGCCATTGCTGTTGGCTTGAAAGAGCATGATGGGATGAGGATAGCTGTTGGATTTATCGTAGGAGCGATTTTCTCAGCCCTTGCAGGCTACATCGGGATGAACGTCTCAGTGCGAGCCAATGTCCGAACGGCAAACGCTGCAAAAGAGGGCCTGAGCAAAGCACTGGGCATTGCGGTTAAAGGTGGTGCAGTCACGGGTCTCTCAGTGGTTGGCTTGGCACTCCTCGGGCTCAGTGGACTCTACTTAATATACGGCGGAGAGCCCAGGCATGTTGACCTTGTGGTTGGCTTCGGCTTCGGCGCAAGCCTCATCAGCCTATTTGCAAGGGTTGGCGGCGGCATCTATACGAAAGCTGCTGACGTTGGAGCAGACCTCGTTGGAAAAGTAGAGGCAGGCATACCAGAGGACGATCCGAGAAACGCTGGTGTGATCGCTGATAACGTGGGCGACAACGTTGGCGATTGTGCAGGCATGGGTGCAGACCTCTTTGAGACATACGTGGTAACACTTCTTGCTGCAATGCTACTCGGCTCACTTGTAGTAACCAAGATCGAAAACGCAGTTATGTACCCCTTAGCACTTGGTTCGGTTGCGATATTTGCATCGATCATAGCTATATTCTTCATACGTCTTGGCGGCGGCAAGAATATAATGGGTGCGCTCTACAAGGGTGTTGCAGCATCAGCAATCATCTGCCTCATAGCCTTCTACTGGATAACCCAGATACTATCAGTTCCCTTCAGGTTCTACTACGCAGCGATCATCGGGATCATCATAATGGTGCTGATGGTTATTATAACAGAGTACTACACATCCACAAAATACAGACCTGTTAAGAAGATAGCAGAGGCATCCAAGACAGGTGCAGGCACCAACATCATCGCAGGACTCGGTGTCGGAATGGAGAGCACAGGACTTCCAGCAATAGTAATCGTTGTAGGCATTCTCGCATCATTCTACCTCGCAGGCGGTGCAGCTGACCCAGAACTCGGCTTGTACGGTATTGCTATTGCAGCAGCAGCCATGCTATCAGTAACAGGCATGATAATCACACTCGACTCCTACGGACCAATCACAGACAACGCAGGCGGCATTGCAGAGATGGCATCACTCCCAGAGAACGTGAGAGAGACAACCGATGCACTTGATGCAGTCGGCAACACAACCAAAGCAGTGACAAAAGGATACGCAGTGGGATCGGCAGCACTCGGCGCCCTTGCACTCTTTGCAGACTACGCCCACAAAGTAGATCTCCTGCCAAAAGACCTCAGCCTCACCGAACCACTCGTACTCGCAGGACTCTTCATCGGCGGACTCCTACCATTCATATTCAGCGCAGTCACCATGAACGCAGTGGGTGACGCAGCTTTCAGAGTGGTGGAAGAGGTGCGCAGACAATTCAAAGAGATACCAGGGATAATGGAAGGCACAGCAAAACCAGAATACGGAAGATGCGTAGACATCGTCACAAAATCAGCACTCAGACACATGATAGTACCAGGCATACTCGCGATAATAGTGCCACTCTTCGTAGGGCTCGTACTCGGTAAAGTAGCACTCGGCGGAATGCTGATAGGTGTTATCGTCTCAGGACTGCTCCTGGCGCTCATGATGGCAAACGGCGGAGGAGCATGGGACAACGCCAAAAAATCGATCGAAGACGGACTCTACGGCGGCAAAGGCTCAGAAGCACACAAAGCAGCAGTTGTAGGCGACACAGTAGGAGATCCATTCAAAGACACATCAGGACCCGCATTAAACCCGCTGATAAAAGTGGTCAACATGATAGCAATCCTGTTCTCAGCAATCTTCATCAGCAGCGGAATCATCTAAAAACCCAACACCCCTATTTTTACATTTTTTTTACATTTTTTATTTTAAAGAGTTCGTCTCTCATCTACCTCTCTAACAAGCTCTCTGGCACAGGCAAGCCCCGCTTTTATTGAGCCGTTCATGCTGCGTTCAGGATAGTTTGGGTGTGAGAATATTCCTGCAAGGTATAGGTTTTTTATCGGGGCTTTATATGGCAGGATTTTCTTCCGATACCCAGTCTCATAGATCGGTGCCGTGCACATGTCTCTTGCAAGTTTCCACCAAAGCACTCTATCTTTATTGAATGCTGGGAAGAGTTTCCCGAGGGTGTTGATGTAGAGTTCTGCCACTTCTTCTTCTCGTGCAGTCATGAGACTAGCACTGGCATCATGGATGTATGTTGTGAGGTAGACGAGGTGATCGCCACCATAATTCTTGGGTAGGACGAGGTTTGTGTGCTCGATCACTGCGCCGAAAGGGGCGTCTGGTTTTATGTTGAGCC
>QNAF01000375.1 GCA_003641405.1 Candidatus Zixiibacteriota bacterium
GAACACACCAGTGGCTACAACGATGTCCTTCTTGGCAGGTACATGGGTAATCCATGAAGCACCCGCTGTCAGGTAGTCATCGGTAGGTGGTGTCGGTGTACCAATCTCGCGCAACCTCTCAAGGCAATCATTGACGAAGTTGTGTACCGATAGCGGCCTCTGTACACCACCAATCAGGCTACCAACCCACAGGGCAATCTCATCTGCGGCAACGGTTACACCACCAGCAGCAGGGGCAGTCGATACAACCTGGCTCTTGCCTTCAGCATTGTAGGATAGTTTATGTAAGCTCATTTGATACGCTCCTGACATGCAGCAATCTGACGTTCACTACGACTGCGGGTGTCTTTCTTTTTCGCAGCCTTCTTTGAAACCTTTTTCTTAGGCATATCGTACTCCTAATATGACAAAGCCCCCGAAGGGGCTAAGTCTGGTTACGATTTAGACAGGCGCTACAGTCCCTGTCTCGGCAACGATCACCTTAACAAGCTGTGCGTCCTCGACTCTTACAGCACCTGCTGTCAGGTCACACTGTGGACGCCATGCGTACTGCCGTGACGGATCACGCTCGAAGTATGTCGCGATACCTTCAGGTTCATGATAGCCAACTGCGTCAGTGGTCATGAAGATCAGTGAGCGCATGTCATTTGTCTCAACAGGCAACCGGGTTGACATGATCCAGTCAAAGCCCATCCAGTTTGGTACAACACCAGATGAATTTAGCCTTTGAAGTGCTTCACGGTTGACGTAATCAGAGCTTGTCTGCTCGGTCAGGTTGAGCAATGTGTAGACAACATCAGGCGTTACAAACGCTACCTTGTAAACGCTGGGGTCAATCTCGTTGTTACCGAATGTCTTGACCACCTGTGCGGCAAGGTCAAAGCTCATCGGAGCAGAACCATCACCAAGAATCTGACCAGCAGGCAATGCCGTTGGCGTATTCGTTGGAACGGCAGCAGAACGGGTAACAACATTAGCTGTACCGATTGCTGCGTTGAAGATGATGTCATCAATCTTGCGACCTGCGGCATAACCCATAGATGTGACAATCTTGCTGTTAGGGTCATACATCATCTGCGAAGGATCTTGCGCTTCGATGATTTCGTTATCAGAGTAGGTCAGTGCTACTGCACTTCTGCGATAGAATACGCGACCTGTTTCTGTGCCTGACGTAGCCGCGTTACGTGCTTTGTCGTGCATCTCGCCATCACCAAGGTAATCCCAGGCATTGGTTTCTGATTGGGTGGAGTCTTTATCAACATGGGCAAGTGCTTTACTTGCTTTCTGTTGTGCGACTTGTGTTACGTTTGCTTGAAATGCATCCCATCTATTATTGGGTGTGTTGACTGGATCTCCGATAGCCATTTGGTTATCTCCTAATTTGTGAAAGTTTTAAGTTTCGACATATCTGGAGATAATCCGTTACCGGGTCTCACTGTGCTGGCTAGGTCGGGTCTATTGCTAGATAATCCTGCAAGTCAGTGACTGTCTTGCCAATATAATACTGTGATTACTTGAACTTGGCAAGATCAGCAAATGTTTTCTCATACTCAGCCTGCAGTGCTTTACGCCTGCCGCCCAAGTCTCGACCACCGTGCTTGGTGAGTGTCGTAAACAAGTCTGCCTGCTTTGCACGTATCTCTGCAGGTGTTGGCCCTGTATTGGGATTGTTGATCTGCTCAAAGCTCTGCGGGTCTACACTGATCGACTTAATCAGGTTGATGACGAACAACTCCTGGGCTGCAGTGAGCTTCTCTGCTGGCATATCAGGGTGTTGGTGTTTAGCGATAGCCTCAGATACAACAGACTCCAGTGCTGGCCTCGCATCACCCAATATCTTCGTCAGGTTTTCATCGGCCTTGGTGGCCTCAAGTTCATTGTTGGCGTTAATCTCAACGTTATACTTGTTGATCGCATTAACAAATCCCTCGTGCTGCTTGGCAGTATGTCCAAGGTCAGTTGATAGTTTTATGGTTGCGTCAACACCCTCCTGCGGCAAGCCATCAAGGTTTGTGCCTTCAGGCAATGTGTACGCGCCATCCTTCGGCACACCTTGCTCATGCCAGAACCTTGCAACATCATCAGGATCTTCGGCATTTGGCATGTAGGTCACATCAACACCAGCATTGCGTAGTTTCTCAACGAATGCCGCCTTCTCTTCTGCACTTGCATCAGGCTTGACCATTGCCGTTGATCTGCCCTGGTATGCCTTAAGCTCAACCAATCCTTTCAGGGCATCACCCTGTGTCTTGAATGTCTCAAGCACCGGGCTGTTAGCCAGTTCAGGGTCGTCATTGAATGCGTCCTGCCAGCGTCCATCTGCCTGACCTGTTTCGTTCACGTGATGTTCTTCGTTCATGTCAATCATTTTGCCTTCGCTCCAAGTTCTACCCGTTGTCTGTAGTAACTGATAACCTCATACGCACCACACGCTACCAGTGTGGCATTCTTGTCTACCATGTCTCCACCTGATGACTTCTTCACCAATGACCTTGGCGCAAAATGCCGCTCCAGATCCTTGAGTATGTCTTCGTCAACGTCAGCGTATTTACGGTTTAATACTTCCTGCTCTCCCAGTTTCATTGCGGAGTCTCCATACCTGCCTCTTGCGCTGCCATAGCGCCCTTGCCAGCCTGCTCAAGCGCCTCGCCACCTTGACGTATATTCTCGGCTTCCTGCTGTTGAGCCTGCTGTTCAGCGCGGTTCTTGCGTGTCTCCTCGACCTCTTCATCTGACTTGGATGCCGTTACAGGTACACCAAGATAATCACCGCGCACCCTGTTGTAGTCATCGAAGTCTACAATGTCCAGGCTCTCTGGATTAACCTCTACCTGCTCCATAATGCCCATCAGCCAGCGTTCCATGCCGTCAACAATCTCACCCTTCATTGCCCGTGGCAGTGGCCCAGTGAACTCAACATCCAACTCTGCGCCTTGTGCATCTTCTGGAATATCACCCAGCACACCCATACGCAACATACGATTAAATATGCCTGTGACAATAGGTGTCAGCATGTCTGTCTTCAGCCTGCCGAGCGTTGGAGCAAGC
>QNAF01000376.1 GCA_003641405.1 Candidatus Zixiibacteriota bacterium
CGAATCCTTCGAGCGGTTTGTTGATGAGATTGATAAGGTGCTGGACAATCTGGAAGAGTACGCCGACGAACTGGCAAGTTTGATGACGGAGAAATTTGAAATTTTAGCGTGCGCTTAGTATATCCCCCCTATTCGTGGTCTTGTGTCTGTTATACAGGAAGATTGGTCATTTGGCAACTTAGCGTTTGGTTGCGGCAGGAGGCCGCGCTATAGAATTGCCCTACAAGATTTGCGTTATGTGCGAGAATTATGCAGGGGCGTGCAGGTAAGCATTTGGGAATCCAGTTGAACGAAACTGCAAAGCCGCAAACATAACCTGATGCCCGCGCTGGGTCACACGATATAAACGCGCGTTTTTAACCTTCATGATCAGACCGTGACCGCGTAGTTTGGCGATGAGGCGTGAGATACGGGCACAACGACGTTTGGCTTCTTGAGGGGTTGCGGGTGGTCGATCGTAGAGATGATTGCGCAAGTCACGGTTTCTAAACCCGTTGATGGCGTGCTCGCCGGATAGCACAGCAGCGAAGAGGGCACAATCTTGCTTCGTTACCGGATTGAACTTGGCATAGCGTTTGCCGTCTTTGATACGGCTCCGGCACAAGTCGTCCAGTGCTTGGATGGCCTCACCTTTTGGTTGCACATGTGCCAAGGCTTCGAGGTAACGATGATTGGCTTGAGTGCCGACTTGCGAGTAGCGCCAGAAGTTGGCCACGCCTTTGCCCATCGGCATCCACCGCCGCGTGTCACCCTCAGGGGTCTCAACAACCTTGAGGACTTTGAACTCGCGCGGATTGTTGATCGTGGTCTCAATGCGCAATACACTCCACTTATCGTACATCTTAATGTTGTTGCGCTTCATACAATGTTTCACCCGGCACCCCTCGGGGCGTTTCTTCAGACTGGTTTTGACTTCCCCTTTGAAATTACCATGCAACTTGCGTCCCAGAAACCGGAGCACATCTTCAGCCGAGAAGTGCAGGGCAGCATGTTCGAACAGGTCGGGGAGTATTGCTTCCAAGCTGGCTCGGTTCTGGAACATCACATCCGTCGCCACTTCACACTGATCGGTGACCCAATAGTATTCTCCAAAACCTGCTGCCTTGATCGTGGGCAACATGGGGTTCAACCGCCGTGCAAAGGCGTTCAACACTCTGGGCCACTTGCGATGTGCCAGGCGTTCACACAGTTGCTGTGCGGTTTCCAAGTCCTCAATGTATGTGAAGCAATTGTCGTACCGTTCATACTTGATCCCTCGTTGATCCATTTGGCGGGCCAGCCACTCATGACCATTGATGTAGACTTGTATCTCAAAGGGGAACCAGCTTTGCAGGCGGACATGCATGAAACCAAACTCTGGATCGATGAAATAGAAATAGAAGTGCAGGCATTTGCGCGGTTCATACACCACTTCCAGTTTGTGTGTCTCGCGATTGCCACGAATGCGGAAGGATTTGCACGGTTCCACACAGGAAAAGACACAAATCAGCCCCTCGGTGATGCCTTCCTCCTCGGCAATCGCTCGTGCCAGGTCTTCTTTCGATTCCCCACTGGCATGGGTCTTTGCAGAGGCCAAGTACAGATACTGACGCCCGTGTTCCTCGGCAAACTGTTTGGCGTGTACCTTCAGCGTCGCCGTAGCTCTCTCCACATAGGGCTTGAAGTCCTTGAGCAACACACCTTGACGCCAGAGAAACCGGGCAAACGCGCCGCGTGGGAAGAAACCGGTCAAGTGTCCCTTGAAGATAATCCGGTCAAATGTGGTGAGAACGCCCACAATGCTGTCCTGGTTTGTCTCAAGAAACGCTTTCATGACCTATCCCCCTATTCGTGGTCTTGTGTCTGTTATACAGGAAGATTGGTCATTTGCAATACTGTCCGGATACAACGACGCTCGTAGCGCACCTTAACAAAAACGGCACTCTGTGGTAATAGGGCACCGCCGGCGCGCATAACCCATATCCTGGCTGACCAAGGAGCGAAAAGCTCTACCTCGCCTATCGTGGTTTTCGCTCTCGCCACTCACACCAACTCCGTATCCGGACAGTATTGGAGTGGGCCATGTTGTTAGTCTGCCATAAGCTGGTCGCATCCCCTATGCAGAACGCGCTTGCCAGCACCCGGGCTGGGGCGCGTTCTGCGGTTGGAAAGGTACGGGTATATTCTACCACATCTCATTAAAATTGTCAAGTCTTAATAAGGCCAGAAAACAAAAAAGGCGCAGTTTGCGCCTTGATTGAATCAGGAGCTTAGGCGTTATACAAGGATTCAAACCTTTGCAACAGCTACAGCAACATGCTTTAACTCACCGGGCTTGGCTGTCTTGGTCAGCACTCGTTTCAGTACCCATCCAGCTTTGATGGATGAACCAGTTAATTCTTTTGCCCGCTTGAATATATCCGCAGCGTACTTGGTATCCGCAGCATCAAGCTCAAGCCGCTGAAACCCTTGATCGAGCACTCTGATATAGCCATACCTGACCCAGTTCGACAAATTCGGCTGATCAACCTCGTATTCTCGCGCCGCCTCTGTCAACCTGATTTTCTTCCCTCGCAGGTGTTCATACTGCTCTGGCTTTATCTCATCCAGGATCATTCTGGCGGCAGTCGCGTTGTCCACTGTTTGAACAGTGATCACGGCAGTTCCCTCCTCGTTATGTACTGCCCTGATTATACCTGCTTTTACCAGCCGCGTCAAAGCATCGGTACTGATGCCGTATCTTCGTGCCGCGTCGGAGAGGGTGAGATAGGGTTCGAGTGTCATGGTTCGCCTCCTGCCTGCTCGGTCGGGGTTCCCATGCAAATTCTTCACATCAGGCTGGGGGACGTGGATTCGAACCACGGCTGACGGATTCAGAGTCCGCTGTCCTACCACTAGACGATCCCCCAAAGTGGGGCAAAGGGATTGTTCTCTTCGCGGGACTATTCTACCATCTCTTGACTCTCTTGTCAAGACGGCGCGCCGGATGTGTCCGCTTGAATTTGTCCCTATTCGTGCTATAATCAGGCCCGTTGCCAGAGGTGCCTTTGCGCCGCTGGTAGCGACTA
>QNAF01000377.1 GCA_003641405.1 Candidatus Zixiibacteriota bacterium
CACATCTGGGGGCTTTGCGGCACCCAGGAGATCATCATCGATTCCACCAGCGGTGTTGAAAAGATCCAGTTGACCGACAATGCTGGCCAGGTTGTGGTCATGAACGCGGCCGCAGGACAGGAGCGAATACAGGCTACCGACAAATCCGGAAGCGTCATCCTCATGGACGGTGTCATGGGGAACATCATCGTCCGCTCCAGCAACAAGGTATTGATCAACACATGAGGGCGGTCCAATGAGTCCAAAAGTATCCGTTATCATCAGAACTTATAACCGAGAGCGTTATATAGGCGGTACCATAGAAAGCGTTCTCGCACAGACGTTTGGAGATTTCGATCTGCTTGTCTGGGACGATGGATCTACAGACAAGACTTTCGAGATCGCCTGTGAGTATGCCAAGAGCGACCCGAGGGTCCGCATCACCCCGATGCACCACCAAGGCGCTGCCAAGTCATTGAAGGCCGCCATTGCGGACACCTTCTGTCAGTACCTCTGCTGGGTTGACAGCGACGACCTGCTTGCTCCGACAGCGCTGGAAGAGACGGTTGCCGTACTGGACAGCACTCCTTCCGTAGGAGTTGTTTACACCAATTACAAGGTGATCGATCAAAACGGCGCTGTTAAAGGCTCCGGCAAACGCTGTTGCATGCCGTATTCAGAAGACCGGTTGCTCCTTGATTTTATGACCTTCCATTTCAGGTTACTCCGCCGCAGCGTTTACGACCAGGTGGGAGGCATCAGTGAGTCTATCGAGATGGCCGAGGATTACGACCTTTGCTTGAGGCTTTCGGAAGTCACTGAGTTCAGGCATCTCAGAAAGTCTCTCTACCAATATCGCACCCATCCGGAGAGCCTGTCGAGACAGTATAGATTCAAGCAGATCGAATGTGCTCAACAGGCGATAGCCCGAGCACTGGAACGGCGAGGTTTATCGGATCGCTATGAGATTCACGTGGCAATCCGTGAAAAGTTTACGTTAAGGAGGAAACGGTAAGCATGGAAGATCAGGATTCAGGTATCCACCGCAGCGCGGAGAGCGAACAGTTTTTAGCCAAGATTTTCGATGCATGGAGGGCTGAGTTCCGCCGTATCCTCGAGGACCATCGGCGCGAGATTCAAGACCGGCTCGAAAAGATAGAACGTGAGATCGAGAAGAAGTCGGACAAGGAAAACGTGGATCTTGTGGTTCGAGGCATCCACGAGGAACTGCGACGCAACTCCGACGACATCAAAGATATTTACGTAGGGCTCAATGAAAAGATGGGCGTCGAGACCATGTGGAAGGTGATCGGCCTGGTACTGACAATCGGTAGCGTGTTCGGCGGCATTGTGGGTTTCGTGGTTCGCCTGACGATGGGGAAATAACCATGGCCAGACCACAAGCCAGATTGGGAGACATGTCATCACACGGAGGGGTGATCATCACCGGTGCCATGCGAACGGTGGTCAACGGTATGCCGGTGGCGCGCATGGGTGATTTACATACCTGTCCCATACCGGGCCACGGTGTGACACCTATCGTTACCGGGAGTCTGGACACGGTCACGGAAGGAATGCCCAACGCGCGTATTGGAGATGTTACGGCCTGTGGTGCTGTAATCGTGACCGGTAGCCTGGATACGGACGATAATTGAGGTGATAAATGGGTTGCGATGATATTCAAGTACGTTACTGGGATGTATTTCCTAAATCGATCAGGGTTACTCGATCCTGGTGGTCAATGACGGTCCCACTTTCAATCAGAGGGAATCCCAGAGGGGACATCCAATACGAAACTGCTGATTCCAGCATAGCCTGGGTCGACGGCGAGGGCCGGATTCGGCTCGGGTGGAGAACGGGCGCTACCATCATCATGATCTATGACTCGGAATCACGAGACAGCGTCCGTTATGTCCAGGTTGAGGTAATAGAAGAAAGCGGTGGCGGCTATGGCTACGAATAGCAAAAGGTTGACGATATGATCATGATAGGTGATGGAGAAAACGGTGACGGATATGGATACGGCGGCGAGGAAGGCGGGCCTGTCATTGAGCAGACCAGTTCTTCCCCAACCCATTACGAAATCATGGCGCTGGCGCGCCTGCTGGCGGCTGGTCTGGGTGTATGCCTGGATGGTGAAGAGGAAGAGCCGTACCTGCTTCAGGTCAAGAACAGCCTCGCCGAGATCAAGGATATCCTGGAACAGAGCCACAACGCTTCAGAGGCAATCCGTGCCGAAGCCCAGATCGTATTGGAAGCTCACACGGAAAGCGCCCAGGAGTATATTCAGCAGGTCGAACAACCTGAGCCGCCCGACTTTCATCCTTTTATATCCATGCCGGAAGGAACCACCGTTCGTGATCTGCCGGATGGCGGACGTATCTTCACCCTGGCTGACGGCGTGCTTGTCCGGGTGAATGCGGACAGCAGCCTTGTCTCTATGGATCAGGATGGAACCACTGTCACCCTTGAAACCGCCCGCGGCGGTATCGTAACGCTTCCCGACGGTCGGGAACTCACCCTCAAGCCTGAAGCGATCCGCGTTACCCATGAAGCCGCCGGAATCGAAGGTTTGCCCCTCGATATCGAGCCGGTCCAGACAGCTCAAGACCGTTACCGGGTGGAATTGCCGGGCGGATACCGTCTCGATGTCTCTCACGACGGACGTACCGCCGTTATCGGCAATCCTGCAGGCACTGTCGATATTCTCGCCATCGCCCGTATCGAAGGTGTCGGCGAGGATGTTCAGGTCCGCCTGGTGCCCGGTGGAGCCAAGGGATTTACCGCCACCGAAAGCGGCCACAAAGGAATCATTGAAGCCGACGGTACGATCCATCTTTCCATGGCCAACGGTTTGGACCTCGTCATACGCTTCCCGGAAAACACTGGAACCGGAGATAAACCGGGTCATGATGGTGTCGCCCCGGTTATCTGCGAGGAGCGTGAGTGATGGGACTTGATTTTCTCGGGAAAGGACTGAAATTCCCCTTCAGGTTCCCGCAACGCTCGGGAGCGGCGCAGGCGTCATCAGCCCCTTCGCTGGAACGTGAACACATCCAG
>QNAF01000378.1 GCA_003641405.1 Candidatus Zixiibacteriota bacterium
AACCAAAATGACTGCTCTGGTAGCAGCCATGAGAAAACTACTGACCATCATCAACACTATGCTCGCAAAAGGAGAAAACTGGAATCCAAAACTCACTTGACAGCAAAGACAGTCCCTACTTTGTCTGGAGAGACGGATTCGAAGACGGATCCGTCCTACAAGACTCAGGGAGAGGGCCTGTTGAGAAACCCTATGGCAGCGTTGTGTCGGGTCTTGATTCGCCTGCGGCGGATTGTGACCCGACACGTAAGCCCATATCAGACAAGGGCGGCAGGTCACACAAATCCATTGACATGGATTCGCAAGACCTGCCGCAACAACGTAAGAGGACTTTTTCAACAGGCCCGAGATAGTCGGGTCTATTTCAGTGGTGATTTCAGCAGGATTACATCGTCGATCCAGACCGTACCGCTACCGGTAACCACTACGTTCAGTTTGACCGTGTCGGGGTTCTCTCCTTCACGCAGAAAGAACGGTGTTTCGACCTGTGTCCAGTCGGTAGTGCCGCTTAACGGACTTTGCACGCTGCGAGAGAAGTATTCGCCCTTTCCGGGAAAATGGCACCACATCTCAAGCAGGCACTGTCCCTGTAGCTCTTCGGTGCGAAGCATGGCCCTATAACTGAGTTGCGTGTTCTCCACGTTAAGGCCGGCAACCTCGAACAGATGTACGACAGTGGATTCTGCCACAACGGCTTTTAGTGAACCGTTGGCGTCACTGGATATCTGTTCATCAAGCGTGACAACAGTTGCATCCAGAACGTTGTCAAGATCGGCGATAGGAAAACGCTTGAGGGTTGTTTTTTCTGTCGGTCCACCTGTACACGCAAACAGTAAAGCAGCGACGAACATCGCGGAAACTATCAGGAATGTATGGTTTTTCGTCATATTCTGTAACTCCTTCCCCTTCAATATAGGATTATCGACTGGCATGTTCATCTCTGCAGTGATTCATTGCAGGCTTACATCCTTCTGTCAATAGAAGGAGCTTTCGTCGGTCTGTAACGTTTTGTGCAATAACGGGATGGGGCTGTGCAGCGGGAGGTTCCGCCCGGTAAGATCAGGAGTATATGTTCCATTTCGATGTCGGATCAGTCATGCCGCGTCCTGTTCAAGACCCATGTTAAATCAATAGAGTATTGACGATCAACCGAAAATTCGTATCTTATGATATACTAACCTGTTTTTCGGATTAACAGCGAGACAGTTTTTGCGCCGTTTCTTGGTCATAGTCGTCGTATTGTGCGCACCCCTGTTGTCGGGTGGTCGCGCTGTTGCGTCAGCGTTGCATATTGAGTATGTGACAGATGCTCATGCAGGATGGATGGTTGAAGTCTCTGTGAATTTTCAGAATCCTCCACCCTCCGTAGATCTGGGTGCGTTCACGTTGATGATCCGGCACCATCCTTCGCTTACTCTTCAGAGCGCTTCAATGGGAAATACGCTCGAGAATTGTGAATGGGAGCATTTCTCGTACAGTCAACTGTCTGATAATCGCGTAGAGATTTTCTCGGTTGGTGATATTGCCAACGGTCCCAATCACCCAAGTTGCGAAGCGACCATATCCGGCAAACTCGCGAAACTGACTTTTACAGTCAGCGCCACATTGCCCTATGAGGAACACTTTCTGCCAGTTGAATGGATCTGGTTTGATTGCGGGGACAACTCGATGTCATCAGTGAACGGTAGTTCGCTGTTTATCTCCGACGATGTCTACGAGTTTGACGGCACGACCTACGAAGAGATAACGGGCAGTTCGCCATTCCCGACCCTGAGGGGGGCGCCGTCGCAGTGCGGTGGAGCAACCCGGAACCCCGATTTCTACTGTGGAGGTGTGCATGCCTGGGGAATTGACACAATTCCACCTGTAGCCATATGCCCGGATGATATCACCGTAGACAATGACCCGGGACAATGTTCGGCCGTGGTTACGTTCGAAGCATCCGTGACGGACAATCGCCCCGGAGCCACTATCTCATGCAGTCCTGCTTCCGGATCTACGTTCGATGTCGGTCAAACAGAGGTGCTCTGTATTGCCGGTGACATTGCGGGCCTGGCTGATACCTGCAGTTTCGTCGTGACAGTAAAAGACGCAGAATATCCCATCTTCGCATGCCCGGTGGATATCCTCGCCTTTACCAATCCTGGTGATTCCGGAGCCATAGTGCATTTCGACTTTCCTTTCGGAGACGACAATTGCCCGGGCTACACGGTTGAAACCTTCCCGCCGTCCGGTTCCTTCTTCGAAATCGGGACAACCCAGATCGCCGCAATTATCACAGACATTGCCGGTAACTACAACGGCTGCTTATTCGACGTCACGGTGGCCGAAGGTCTTCCACCTACCGCTGAGTGCCCCACGGACACGGTTATCGAGAACGATCCGGGCGAATGCGGTGCAAATATCGATTTCGGTGGGGCAAGTTCGTCCCGTGGCCACTTCTTTAGCATTGGCACTACGTCAGTGGAACTTGTGGCGGTTGACTCTCTTGATCAGGAAGACACCTGTCGATTTGATGTTACCATCATCGATGCAGAACCGCCAGTAGCGTCCTGCCCGGTTGATATCGAAATGTTGAACGACTCGGGTGAGTACGGCGCGACTGTGACATTCGAGGTAGAGGTAACGGATAACTGCGCCGGCGCTGCTGTGGTCGCCGATCCTCCTTCGGGTTCCCTGTTCCCGATAGGCATCACAGAAGTTGAAGTCATCGCGGCAGACATGGCCTGGCACGAGGACACGTGTTATTTCACTGTGACCGTTCTCATGAATGACCCGGACGAGGATGGATGGCCAAGCTGGGATGACAATTGTCCGGACGTTGCCAACCCTGACCAGGAAGACCTTGACGGCGATGGCTGGGGAGACGTCTGCGACGAGTGTCATGACAGCGACCTTGATGGGTACGGCGATCCCGGTTACCCTGAAGACAATTGTCCTCTTGACAACTGCCCCGACAACTTCAATCCGTCACAGAGGGACTTGAACAATGACGGAACCGGAGATGCCTGTTGCTGCCTGCCGCCTACTGTAGGGG
>QNAF01000379.1 GCA_003641405.1 Candidatus Zixiibacteriota bacterium
GACGGACACCCGGCTATGGTGATGGACATGTCGTTTGCCAACCAGTCTCTTTCTGCAGAATACGTTGTCAAGAACCATGCTCGCCTGAAAAAACAAGTATACGTTGTTCCGGAAAAGATTGACGCCGACATCGCCCGTATCAAACTGAAATCTATGGGCATCACTATCGACCGCCTCACACCCGAACAGAAGAAATACCTTGCGTCCTGGGAGATGGGGACGTAAGCTGACCGCTATCAAGACAACTTCACACCACTACATATTGGAGACCGCAATGGCACTGGTCAAAGAAGGCGATACAATCAAGGTTCATTACACCGGCAAGTTCCCTGACGGAACATCGTTTGACTCCTCACGTGACCGCGAACCGCTGGAGTTCACAGTCGGTGCCGGGCAGCTTATCAAGGGGTTTGACGGTGGTGTCCGCGGTATGGAAGTCGGCGAACAGAAAACAGTCGAAGTCCCCCCGGACGACGCCTACGGCAAAAAAGCCAAGAGCTTGGTCACTGTGATCAAGAAATCAGAGTTCCCCGATGGGATCACCCCCAGTGTCGGACAGCAGCTCCAAACCGAAGATCAGGGCGGACGTCCGGTTAATTTGAGAGTGACAAAGATTGAGGGTGAGGAAGTCACACTCGATGCCAACCACCCCCTCGCTGGCAAGACGCTGGTGTTTGACATTGAGGTGGTAGAGATAACGTAGGCTGGGGAAAGCCTACTTCTTCCGGGACTTGATTGACATCATCAGAGGGTACTTGGTCGGGCCACCAGGCGGATACCAGTGGTGATCTTTGTCTTCGTACCAGCCCTCTCCAAAGCGATAGTACCCGTGGTTGTATTCTTCCACGCGCTCAATCGTCAGCCCGGCGTCGATCAGGCCATTGATGATTTCCGATAGCGGGTGTTGCCACTCAACCTGCTCACCCAGGCAACCCGGTTCTTTTCGTGATCGGGGTGTGACATTACTTGCGCGCTCTCCACATTAGTATCGCTCCCACTGCAAAGAACAGCCCATTGACTCCCCAAGCGGCAACTTCCACCGGTATCTTACCGTTGTAACCGGCGGTCTGCGTGATACGGAAAAGCACAAAATAGGCCAGCGCTATCAGGGCGCCGGTGGCAAACGAAACCGCAATCCCGCCTCGCCGGGGATTGCTGGCAAACGGAACGGCGATCAGCACCACAATGAACGATGCCAGGGGGAAAGAATATTTCAATTTCAGATCAACGGCCTCTCTCTGGTAGGGTCCGCCGGTGCGTTTCATCAGGGCGATATAACCCGCGAGTTCATCCATTCCCATGTCTTCGGGTTTCCCGATCCATACCGCCAGGTCCTCCGGTTTATCCTTGATGTCAGGAATGATGAGCGTATCAAACTCAAGTACATCTTGTTTG
Source organism: Candidatus Zixiibacteriota bacterium (assembly GCA_003641405.1). Lineage (GTDB taxonomy): Bacteria > Zixibacteria > MSB-5A5 > GN15 > FEB-12 > B22-G1. Next base: position 1,396 of record QNAF01000379.1, read on the forward strand.
GCTTCTGCACTGAATGTTCTTTTCACGCCGTTGACAGCCTGCCACAAATACTCTCGATACAGCAATTGCTCAGCAGCGATAATTTCATCAACACGATTCTCCACCGTGCGGTACAGCGTGAACCCTTTTCCTTCTCGACGATCGACGTCAAAATGCGAGAGCATATAGAAGGCGGCAGGGTCGATCTGGCGGTTGACGTTCTGCACTTTCCGATGGGCAGTCTGTGAACGTTTTTCGATAGTGAATTTTTTGATCTCCACCCGTTTCTTGTTTGCCTCAGGGAAGACATACTCGTTGTAGTAGAAATGAGCACCCGAGAGCATCAACGCGACGATCAGGAACGGCGCTGCAATCCGATACAACGAGAAACCACACGCCTTCATGGCCAGTATCTCGTTGCGCCTGGCCAGCATCGAAACCGAAAACAGAACTGCCAGCATAACAAACATCGGCAGGAACGATTTAATCACCCAACCAGCGAAATAGACGTAGTACTCAAGAATGCTTATGAGGGGGACATCGTGATCAATAAAGTCACGAAGCTCTTCGACCATATTGATAACCACTATCGTGAGCCCAATAGCTGCCATGACAACAGCCAGGCTCAAAAAGAAATGCTTGAGCAGATACTGGTCTAGCTTCTTGATTATCATGGGTTTACGCAGCCCTTCTTCTAAACCAGGCAAGTACAGGTTTTTCCATCACCACCACGTATGTGAGATAAAGACCCAGCGCGCCAATGAGGATGTTGGCACTCCACATAGCCCAGAAAGGTGACACAATGCCTCTGTCTGCGATGTCTTCTCCCCCTATCAAGAATGCCCAGTAGACAATGAACATCAGAATCGATAGCGCAATCGCTACTCCCATACCACCTCGTCTGGTCATCATGCCCAGCGGAGCACCCACCAGAATGAAAGCCAGGCAGGCCGCAGGGATTGAGTACTTCTTGTGAATCTCGATGTTGTACTTGGCCATGACCCGTCGCTGGGTGTGGATCTGTTGCTGGTTGCGTTCAACGTGACGCACCATTACAGAAGCATCCCTCTTGACCATGCTGAGCGCCTCTTGACAACTCGTAGTCTCCGGAAAATTTGGTACAAAGCTATCCGAGAACAAGTACTCGAATTTCCCTTCGAGATAATCGTCTATTCGCTTTCTAAGCGGTGTGACCGTATTAAGAGCCTGGTCCACACGATTCTGCATCTGGTCTATGCCCATCTCGCGATCACTTCGATACTCAGACTCGGAGCGGACCAACTCAGAGCCCTTTGTAGGCACATTGATAATCTGGCTCCGGAAGTCGACTATGCGGTAATTATCAGGATCCTGCATGTCGAACGTATGGATTTCTCCGTCATTGAGCGAGAATCGCATGTTGCTGCCATTGTCGGTCATTTTCAGGAATCCGTTCTGCGCGACGATCATCTTTGGTTTGTTGGGATCCTTCGACACCGTGATCCGAACCCCCTCAATGAACGATGTCGCGTGGTCTATCTCGTCAATGAGAACCAGGTAACCGGGAATGTCCGTTATGAAAATGCCGGACTCCAATATCAATGTCGGTCGCATAGACCGAATGTCACCCATCAGTGTTCGTGCTCTCTTGTTGAGATCGGGGAGGATTTTGTCACTGAAC
>QNAF01000380.1 GCA_003641405.1 Candidatus Zixiibacteriota bacterium
CCCCTGCGCACTCGATAATTTTCTTGACACCCTCATTCTTTTCACGTATACTACCGCCGGTTTACATACCAACCGTGTAAGTCCTACACTACTGAGGAGGATTATCCCGTGAAACAGTGGTTTAAACATCTGTATACGCTTTCGCATTATCTGTCGATTATTATGATCGGAGGGGGACTTCTGTTGCTCGCCGCACCGATCCCGATCAATGCTGATTCCAAGCTGAACCCACCCCCTCCTGTAGTCAAAGGAACGAAGGCCATCGCGCTTGACGCTACGCTGAACAACCCCGGTTTCGACAACCACGATTGGTATTACGACTCATACGTACCCGGGGCCACCCCCGCTTTCGTCCCGAGTTACTGGAACATCTGGTACAAGGACGGAACCATACCTCTTTACACCCGGGTAACATCGGCACATGTTGACGGCGAAGAGGGAGTTCGAGGGCATGCGTACTGGAACGGAGCAGAGGGCCTTCAGGCCGGCCTATATCAGGTGATCAATGGCGTGACTCCATGTCTCACATATCGGTTTCAGATGTACGGTCAGAGCTTCCCCGGCGAGAGCAGCGACGTGCTCTATGGGTTACGAGTGGGTATCCACCCAACAGGATACGCTCCCAGTAACAAAGCCATCAAAAGTACAAACTTCAATCAAATTAACTGGGGGGCTGCCCGCACGGACTGTGTCGGCACGTGGTGTCTACTCTCGGTGACATCAGAAGCCCAGGCGGACTCAATGACCGTGTTTATGTATGCGAATACGGATGCTCGAGTCAGCCACGATATCGTCTGGGATGCTGGGGCACTCGAGCAAGTAGTCCGCACGGATAACTTAATTGATGCCAGTCAACCGTTACCGGCACCCAGCAGTGGCATTTACAACATTGTGGTTGAAAAGGCGACCAACAGCGCCTCCATCTCCTGGGACACCGGTTCCGTCAACACCTACGGGCAGGTACTATACCGTGTGCTCGGTTCTGGAACGTGGCAATATTCCAACATCCATGACTGGGGCACAACGCATCAGATTGACTTGACCGGCCTGCAAACTGGGAACACCTACGAATACGTGATTGTATCGTATGGTTACATCGGAGGGGCCTGCCAGGCGATTGTTTCAGCAACGGATCAGATCAGCTTTGCTCCTCCCTTGACCGGTGTCTCCATCAGTGGACAAACGATCGGTTACCTGGGACAGGACTATACTTTTATCGCCAATGCCAGTCCGGCCAACGCGACGCTTCCCATCGAGTACGTATGGGAGGCGACGGGACAAGCGACGGTGACCCACAGTGACAGTGGCAGTTTGCAAGACTCGGTCACGTTTTCCTGGGATACACCCGGCGTCAAGACGGTCAAAGTGACCGCTACAAATGCAACCGGTAGCGTTGAGGACATCCATACCATTGAGATCAAGGGCGACGGCTATGAACAGGATGATTCTTGCGCTCAAGCATCCGTGATTCCGACCAACGGCACAAGGCAAGCCCATACTTTCCATGCCATGGATGACAACGATTGGGTTTATTTCAATGCGATTTTTGGCTTCACCTATCTTATTGAGGGATTGACCCCCTCTGACTCTGACGCCAACGTGTCACTGTCCGTCTACGATGCTTGCGACGGCATGCTTGTAGCTTCCCAGGCATACACGTATACGCCCGATGTTCGGCTTCCCTTCACCGCTACCGCCACCGCTCCCTTCTACGTTTTGCTGCGCCAGGAACCATCTACATCCGGGACGGATATGGCCTATAATCTCTCTGTACGCACAATTCCCAAAGCTGCCGCCTCTGGAATTGTTGTATTGGTCGCCGGCAAGTTTCAGGATGACGATACCCTTCAGCCCAACATCTACCATGCGGCCGACGCTGTTTATCAATTCTTCAGGGACCAAGGCTACGATAGTGAGAGTATCTACTACTTATCTACCGATGGGAGCAATCCGAATGTAGACGATTCACCCACGCATAACAACTTGCAGTATGCCATTACACAGTGGGCGATCTCCGCTCTTTTATCCAAACCGAATAGTACCTTCACGCTCTACGTGGTGGGTCACGGTGGTCAGGGCACTCTTTACCTTAAAGGCGATACAGAGACCGTGAACACAACAGAGCTTAACAACTGGTTATCCTCCCTGGAAAACGCTACAATAGGCACACAGGTCAACGTAGTCATAGACGCTCCCTTTGCCGGGAGTTTCATCGGACTGGAGCAGTCACTCAGCGCCGACGGACGGATAATCATTGCCTCTACCGGAAAACAGCAACCCGCCTGGGCCACTGAGGAGGGCGTGCTCTTCTCCGACTACTTCGTCTCGGCGCTTCGACGTGGGTTGAGCCTGTACGCTGGTTTCCAGGAAGCAACCTGGAGTGTAAAAGCCGTTCATCCGGAGCAAACTCCCTGGTTGGATGATGATGGGGATGGTTTAGCCAACGGAGTGAATGATGGCACATGGGCTGCTAAATGGGGCTTTCTCTCTTTCGATACACCAGGAGCACTGGAGTGGCCCCCCTACATTGCCAGCGCGGGGATCAACGAGATTGTAGTCGGTCATGGCGTGATTACCGCCAACGTGCAAGACGACGGCAGTGTAGCCCGCGTTTGGGCAGAGATCTATCCGCCGAAGTACACCCCCTTTTCATCGGATGGCGAAAAATTGATCCTGGACACCTCTATTCCTACAGTGACGTTGACTGACCAGGGTGGTGGTCTCTATCGCGCCGAATATGGCGGTTTTTCCACACTCTATCTGGGAGCAGACCGCGTCGTGATCTATGCAGTGGACGATGATGGGCAGATGGCTCGTCCTCGGTCCGTCGGTGGTCGCTATTCTGCGTACTTGCCGCTAATTATGAAGGACTAGTGCACGGGGATGGTTCATTTTCTCCTGGGAATTGGTTTACACTTTGGGCTGCCTCAAAAAATCGGCTGCCTGCGCTGACTGAAAGTCAGCCTGTAGGGCCTGCGGCCAATGGTCGGCCTGCGCCGACCAGCGCGTCGGCGTAGGCCGACGCGCGG
>QNAF01000381.1 GCA_003641405.1 Candidatus Zixiibacteriota bacterium
GGGCGAAGTAAAAGACGGCCTGCCGACCACACTTCGCGGCGGCGGTTCAGTCCGTCCCAAGGGGCTGCCGGTTCTGATCTCCGGTGATATCATAATGCCGTTCGACAATGACCTCGTGTTTGCATTCGGTGCGGAGTACAGCGAACTCAAGCCGTTGCACTTCAGGCTCGGCTGGAATAGTTTTGGGAGCAACTATCGGGCGGATGGTTCCTCGATCGGTCTGGCTGGAAGCTCGGTAGGTCTGGGGATCGATTACAAGTCCGTACAGTTCTCGTACGCTTTCGCACCGGCGGCCGACCTCGGCGAGAGCCACCGCATAACTGTTACAGGAAGTCTGTAGAAAATGCGGACCATAGCCTCTTCCCTGCTCATCGCCGTACTCGCGTTGCTGCTGGTATCGTGTGACGAAAGTGACACAGATGATCCCAAACAGGTCGTAATCTCACTGTTTGGCGCAATGGAGAAAAACGACCAGGCCGCGCTCACGCACATTCTGGACCTCGCGGAACTGATGAAAAATACCGAGACCGACTACGCCATCCAGACCGACAACCCCCGTATGTGGACCAGCCCGCAGCAGATTCTCGATGACCTGACGGGAGAGGGCGCAACCAAGAAAGCGTGGTTCCGGCTCCAGCGCATTGTCAACAAAGCTAAGATTATGGGCGAAACGGCCACCGTAAAAGTCACGTTCGTTGACAAAGAGGCTTCCAAGGGTTACACCCCGACGTTTGGTCTCCACCGCGTCCACGGCACTTGGAAGATCTACTCCTTCCAGCTCTACAAGTAAGCGCCGCAGGGCGGCATTGTAGTTCCACTGTTTCTTACAGATCGTAGGTCGGAACCCCTGTGGTTCCGACAATTGATTACCTCCAAAACGCTACGGTTCGCAATTGACATCTGAAGAAAGCAGTCGTTAATTCAGTCAAACAAGCTTTGAAAGCGGGGTACTCATGAAAGTGCGTTTTGTATACATCATACTGACCATCAGCATCGTAGTGTGCTTTGCCGCACGGAGCAATGCAACATACACCGAATCAGAAATCGCTTTGGCAACAGATTATGCCATGTCTGGTTTACACGAAGAAGCCAAGCAAGTGCTCATCCCTCTTCTACACGACTCGCTGGAGGTTAATCTTGATCCTAGAATCCGATACATTTTGGGATCGATTTGTCTCTTCGAAGAAGAGAATATTGGTTGCGCAGACTACCACTGGAACAGAGTGCTCATAGAAACCCCCAACGCGCCTGTGGCCGACGCCATCAGGGATATCAAAAGAGCGCATGACTTCTTCCATTCCGCAACAATAAGGCGATGGACTGAAGACATACTCTTCGATGACGAAGTGAGTACTTTCTTTAGGTTCTGGACCTATAAACCTCCTGACTGGAAAATGAAGTGGGACGACCTGAAGGACGCTCGTGTGGCTCTCGGCTATTTGGGTATTCTACTCACTCGCCATCCGCAGGATGATAAGAGAGCACATCTGCTTTGGTACAAGTTCTTACTCCACGCAGGGTATAACGAAGAAGGCTTCGGTTACATGCATCGCCCCCAAGTAAAGGAATATAATAAGGAGAATCGGCATCTGTTGGTGTGCGAAGCAATCTCAGACAGTCTACATCAGATTCCAACTACAGAGGACTATTATGTCCGTACGCAATTCCTCATGGGCGTAATGACATCCGGCAGCAAGTTCCTGAGTTCGAAACTCAAAGTGAACAAGAAATCTGCAAAGTACTTTGAGCAGGTTATTGAGTGCACAGAGGGGCAGATCACGAATCCATACCGAATCTTCGCTTCCATGTGGCTTAGAGAATACAATAAGTAGATAAGCCTGTGGGGTTACTTGATTTCTGACGCGACCCTCGAAAAACCCCCACCTGCTGACATCTAAGCGGGCTACCCCGTCGTACGTACCGGCCAGCGAACCCTACTGCGGACACAGTTCGTGAACCTTCAAATCATGTTCGATAATCCGTCCAGCCGGGATCTCGATGACGGAGTATGCGTAGATAGCAAAGTCCAACCCAACCGAATCACCGGGTGCGTGCTGTAGAACGACTACCGGAAAATCTACTGTGCCAACTATGAGGAAATACACGTCCGCAGGAGCCATCAGCCGATAGTGCCCCAAACTGTCAGAAACCGCTGTTGCCAGAATATCCCTGCTATTCACGTTGCCGATGGATTGGTCACTGTGCGGAATCAGGTGCACTTTGACACTGGGAAGCGGCCGCGGTGTAAGGTCTGGCGGATCATTGATGAAGCTCATGTCGCTGGCGTCGTAATCAGGTATTTTCCATACTGTGCCCGCCACACCCTGTTTACTGGCTGAATCCGTCTTCCTGACCGTTCCGGAACAACCCATCAAAAGGCAGATAACTGCGATAGAAAGCGTTCTGGTATACATCAATTTCAAACCTCTGCGACTCCTTCGTTCCAGAAATATACAATGTACCGACCGGATTCTTCCAAGCCAAAGACCGAAAAAGTAGTCTCTCTTGGAGGTTCTTGGCCAAGCGGCGGTGCTGCCAGGCGTCTCTGCCTGGCAGTTGGGAGAATCCGTAGAGGCGTCAGGCAGAGACACCTGACGCCACCGCATGCTGATGGTTCATCAACAGGCTCCAAAACAAAAAGGGTTGGCTGCCTTCCACTAGTTTTTGTTGCTTCACGGATACGCGACCGATATACCATTTACATGGCACGGGTACAGAAACCACCACCGGGAAGAGTAGTTGTCTCCATCATCTACTCATCATGGGACGCACTGGCTGACGCCCTCAGGCAGCTTGAGCGCCAGTTCGGACGCGTTCAGTGCGAGACTATCGAGGTCCCTTACACCAGCGACAACTACAACGAAGAGATGGGCGAACAGCTTCTGCGGAGGTTCTACTCGTTTGAGCGACTTGTTAACCGCGACCGGTTACCGGAAGTCAAAGCAGCTTGTTACAAAATCGAGAAACTGTTCGGCGATGTCGTGGATGACTACGCCTTCCGCACGGTCAATCTCGACC
>QNAF01000382.1 GCA_003641405.1 Candidatus Zixiibacteriota bacterium
ATGCAGCGGGCGGTGGACGATTACAACGATGCTAACCCCCCTGTAGGTGGCTTCACCTATGACTCGTTCCCTTGGCGCGGAGCGTGGTTACGGGGGACTGTCGGTCATTTACTAAGGATGGCTGCACATCGTTATCGCCGTAACGCATTACGCTATTCGGCCGGGGGACTGACCGTGCAGGACCAAGAAAAATTCTTGGAGTACGATCGGGCCGCCGAACAGGCTATGGCCGAATATTTGACGTGGGTACAACGGAAGAAGGTCTCGATCAACATAAACAGCGGTTACGGCTCTGTAGGGCCGTCGCCGTATGGTCGTCGCGGATTGTGGTAGGCGAGTTGTGAAGGGCAAAAAACCGCAATTAGAGAGAATTGCTGACCAGGTCCACAGAATATGGGTCGAGTGGACCAAGCAAGTAAGTCGAAGGGTTAAGCCGGTATGGCGAGAGCGCTGGCGAAGACTATGGATTGAGTACGACCGGCTGCCGGAGAGCGAGAAGGACAAAGATCGTAAGTTTGCCAGGAAGATTCAGCGCGTAGTCAAGTCTTCGTCATTCTCCACCGCCTATAAACTCGGCAGACAACTGGCGCAGAGTCGTAACATTCGCAGTCCGAATATCAAGCCGCCGACTCAGGCGCCGTCATACTTCAGAAGGAACAGAACCGGATTTCAAAGCCTTAGCAGGATTCGTGGACTGAGACGACGCATCCATAGGGCTATGAATCTGTCACAGCATGGCTAGAACCGGACCAACTTCGACGCCGATCGTCGTTCACGATAACGTGTTCGATCGCGTTATAGCCACGCCACATATGTTGGGGGGTACGGTAGTCAACTGGGCTTTGCGTTCGGGGCTGGCTCTCGAAGGGCCTTACACGTTTTACTTAGAGTGGGCTGAGCACCCGGATGCCGGATGGGAGGAGGTGGCTGGGCCGACTTCTGATATGGTCCTGGTGGACACGCAGCAGCGAAGATTCTCGAAGCTGCCACATAGTGTTTATCGAGTCCGGCTGGAGGCAGCTAGCGAAACGCGGTATAGCGATCCAAACCCCCTGATGGGCAACTGGAATCGCCACGACTTCCTTTTGGCAAGGGAGGTTGTGCGCCGCGAGTATCTACTCCTGACCAGATATACCGGTACGCTTGGGGCGTACTTGGCTAGGAAGCAGTGGGGCTCTCTATGCTCGTCTTGCGCGGATTACGACACTGGTCAGCCGACAAACGCGCACTGTACTGAGTGTTGGGGGACGGGAATTACCGGCGGCTATCACGCTGCGTCCAATCTCTATCTGGCCGAGGGGCGCACAAATTTTCGTACGTCACGGGATGGTGCGCGTGGCATGGTAAGTGACCAGGTTCAAGCAGCTAGAGCCGTCGCCTGCCCGTTTTTGACGGCGGAAGACTTGTGGATCAATCTGCAGACTGACGAGAGGTGGGCGATACAGTCTAAACGGACTCTTGTGGAGGTCCGCGGGAAACCATTAGTATGGGATGTAGAGCTGCGACTTCTACCTCCGTCAGATATTGCTTACGAGATACCGCGGGACTGGGCTGGAGGATAATAACATGCCCTGGGTGGTGAGAGAGAAGTCCGACGGGTTGTTACGACCTCCTGAGCCGGAATCGCCTGCTAGGGTAGAGCGCTATGCGGCCCAGGACCCCGCTTTGCGTCAGCTGCAACAAGAGGTTGAAACAGCTTCGGCCAGAGAGTTGCCGGGCGAAAACGGTCGCCTCGTCGACACGATCTCCCTACGGAATTTCGTGCCCGACCAAGCGGCTTTGGAGGCCGCTTTAAGTTAGATGGCTAATACGCCCTACAATCTCGATCGAGAGTCCAGCAGCCTGTGCTCTACCGGGCTGCGGCCTCATATCCTGACGGGGGTGATACTCTGGCTCATCCGGCGTCACTTTCTTGAGGAACGCACTATTCAACACCCCGACCTGAAGGGTTATATTTGGGATCCTGATCCTCGGGTCAGTAAAATTCTGATAGAGCCGGTTTGGCGCTGGTTGACGCTGCGAATTCAGCAACGACCCGGCGTAGTAGTCAAGCGTAACTCATTACGCCCACGTCAGCTGGCTCTGGGAGACGGGCAGACCGTGATCGGTACGCCGGATGCGTCGAGCATTCCGGCTGGAAACGGGGCCTCCGCGGCAGTGGCCATGACCGGTAGTCACACGCTGTTTGTGATCGCCGGGAAAGAGGCCCAAGTAGAGTTACTGGGAGCCGAGATCGTCAGTCGTCTGATACAGTACCAGCAGGCGATTCAAAAAGAGTTCCTGTTCTCCAGATTTCGTGTAGCGGAGATCGGGGCCGTGAGTAAGCTTGAGGAGTCAACCGAAAACTTCGCTATACCGATCTCCGTGGCCTATGCTTATGTCGACAGTTGGTCGATTTGGGCTGAGGCTCCGTTTCTCAAACGGTTGATCGTCGAAGCGAGTCCGAACGAGGGATAACATACGATGTCTACTTACGTTGTTCCGCAGGTCCAGGTTTTCCAGGAGTTCACTTCGACTCCGGCCGCAGTTACCAACCCGCTATACGCCCTGATCTTCGGGCCTAACTACAGCGTGAAACGGTATGCGAACGGCGAGGGGCTCCTCGGACAGTACGACCCGTCTACTGACACTGATTACTCCTGGCCGGATCGACCAGCCGGTGGTGTCGTTGATCAGGATTGGACCAAAGTGTATGTCGAAGACGCGTTGCTTCGGTACTACTCCAACCTGTCTGGCCAGGAAGACGATGAGATCAAGACGGTCATCGGCTACAACAATCGTATCCGTGCCGAGGACGTCAATTTTAAGGACAACGGCACGTCCTACCCGCGCTCCTCGGCCTTGCCGCAGCGGGATGTTGCGATCGGTGACATTGCCCGTATTTGGGCGAATGTCGATTCCCAACTGGTTGAGCTGTGGACTCGGGTTACCGGAATAGTCGCCGACCAGTCCGACCCGGTAGTTCCTAGCTCGGCTACGGCCGATGTTGATAACTCCGATCTTACCGGCGGTAACGA
>QNAF01000383.1 GCA_003641405.1 Candidatus Zixiibacteriota bacterium
ACAGATGTGTCATAGGGCACCGGGATTCCCAAAACGTGCCATTCGCCTTTCCAGATACCGATTGACTTTTCCCATAGTCAGCGGCAACTTCATGACTTATGGCCGAGCCGGAAAAACAAGCCCAACAAGAAGAACAACCCCGGATGTCGTTCCTGGGACATCTCGAAGAGTTACGCCGTCGGTTGATCAAGTCGTTTTTGGCAGTTGTGGTTTGCTCTGCTGTGGCGTTCTATTTCTCTGACGATCTTATCAAGCTCATTCAGATTCCGCTCCAGGGAGAACCGCTGCACAACATGCAGGTCACAGGCGCGTTCTACGCCTATCTCAAAATATCGTTGATAACAGGTGTTGTGGCTGCTCTCCCGGTTATTTTCTATCAGATGTGGGGGTTTATCGCTCCCGGTCTGTACGAAACTGAAAAGATAGTTGCCCTTCCCTTGATCCTGCTTTCCACTATCCTGTTCTTAGTTGGTGCCGGGTTCTGTTTTTGGATCGTTCTGCCGCTGGGGCTCAAGTTCCTGATCGGGTTCGCGGACGAGTTGATCATCAACTATATCACCATCGGAAGCTATGTCAGTTTCGCCGGGTTGCTTCTCCTGGCGTTCGGATTCGGTTTCCAAATGCCGATTATCGCGTATTTTCTTGGCCGAATGGGCATCATTACGGCGGAGTTTCTTGCCAAAGGCCGCCGGTATGCAATCGTGATAATCCTGATATTAGCAGCCATTATCACGCCCCCGGACGTGTTCACGCAGGCGCTGCTTGGAGCGCCTCTTTACGTGTTGTATGAAGTGTCAATCATTGTCGTGAGGCTGGTCCAGAAGAAGGAACAGGCGAAGCCAGAAGACGAATTCGATGATAGTTGACAACTGATCGGGCCGGTAGTAGATTTAGTCAAAGATAGTTAGAAGCGGGCGTAATTCAGTGGTAGAATGCAAGCTTCCCAAGCTTGACGTCGGGAGTTCGAACCTCCTCGCCCGCTTTTTTTTGTGACCAAACCCTCAGGTGCCGGCGTGTTGAAGATTCTCAGTGTTGATTCCGACTCCCCGTTGTCGGGGCAGGTGTGTCCGGGTTTCAAGTTAATATCGATCAACGGCGAGAAAGTACGTGACGCTATCGATTTCCAGTTCAAGCTGGCCGAAGATCACGTAAACATTCTGTTCGCTGATCCCCAGGGAAACGAAGTGGTATTTCAGTTTGAGGACATTTCCACAGCAGAACTGGGTCTGACACTTGAGGATCACAAAGTTATTCAGTGCAACAATGATTGCATTTTCTGTTTCGTAGACCAGCAGCCAAAAGGCATGCGGCCTGCTCTGTACGTTCGTGACGAGGACTTCCGGCTGTCATTCACCCACGGCAACTACATTACGTTGTCGAACCTGTCAGATAAGCACTTTGAGAGGATCGTGCAGCAACGGCTTTCTCCGCTTTATGTCTCGGTCCACACGACCGATGATAAGTTGCGCCGCCGGATGTTCCGCAACGAGAAGTTGCCGCCGATTCTACCACGACTTAAGTATCTAACGGACAATGGTATAGCGGTGCACGCTCAAGTAGTACTTTGCCCCGACATCAACGATGGGAAAGCATTCGAGCAGACGGTCAGTGATCTGTCTTCGCTATATCCCGGTGTCAGGACATTGGCTGTAGTGCCGGTAGGGTTGACGAAATACCGCACGGGCTTGACGAAGTTGCGCGGATATACCCCTGATGAGGCAGAGGAATTGATCGATAGGGTAGAGTCGCGGCAGATTGCGTTTTTCAAGGCACTGGGTTCACGCTTTGTCTGGCCGGCCGATGAGTTCTATGTGCTGGCCGGGGGAGAGTTCCCCCGGCACCACACTTACGAGGAAATGTCTCAATTCGAAAACGGTGTGGGCATGGTCAGTGAGTTTGTCACATCATTCAATCGTCGCCGCAGCAGGCTCCGGGGATTGAACAAGCGGAAGCGCGTTCAATTCCTGACGGGTTCGTCAGCACATACGTTTCTCAGTGATCTTGTGATGCCGTATTTGCGTGAGCGGCTGGGCCTAAAGGCGTCACTTCATCAGGTATCTAATCGATTCTGGGGTGAAACAGTAACTGTCACGGGTCTGTTGACAGGTCAGGATCTTCTGGCCCGAGCGCAGGCTGAAAAGAGCAAGTTTGACACCGTCGTGCTTCCGCCGAATTGTTTGAACAAAGATGGTCTCTTTCTTGATGATATGTCGCTGGAGCAGTTCCGTTCCGCACTGGGCAACGAAGTAGTGGTTAGCAGCTACAATCTGGCGGCCACAATCAGAGAGGTTTATTCATGAGTCTTCCGGTTGTAGCTATAGTAGGGCGACCGAATGTCGGCAAGTCGTCGCTGTTTAATCGATTTCTGAGAAGGCCACATGCTGTGGTGGATGCCGTCTCAGGCGTGACACGTGACCGTAACTACGCGGTTTGCGACTGGAATGGTCGTGAGTTCCGACTGGTCGATACCGGCGGTATGGTCCCTGACAGCAAAGACGCCATGGAACGGTTGATCTATGACCAGGCCGAGTTCGCGATCCATGAGGCTGATCTGATTCTTTTCGTTGTTGATACTCAGGTTGGGTTGGATCAAGCCGAAAGACTACTCGCCAAGCAACTTCTTCGCTCAGGCAAGAGATGCCTGCTGGTCGCAAACAAGGCGGACAACGAGACGCTTGCCAACGAGGTGTTCACTTTCGTTAAGCTGGGGCTTGGTGAACCGTGCGCTGTATCAGCCACACTGGGTGCGGGAATCGGCGATCTGCTGGACGACCTTGTAGCCGCACTTCCCGAACAAGTGGAAGTGGAAACAGAAGAGGGTGTTATCCGGGTAGCCCTGGTCGGGCGACCCAATGTGGGGAAATCATCGTTCATCAATAAACTGCTTGGTGAAGATCGGCATATCGTTTCAGACAAAGCCGGAACCACACGCGATGCAACTGACGCATCATATGAACTGGACGGCCGAAAGTACGTGCTGGTTGACACCGCCGGCCTTCGGCGCAAATACAAGGT
>QNAF01000384.1 GCA_003641405.1 Candidatus Zixiibacteriota bacterium
GGCGAGTCTCGGACGACACTTGTGCGATACACCAAGAAAACGCAAGCGCGCATACTGTCCTAATCTGAGACCACACCCAACCTAAAGTTAGCGCCTATGGGCAGGATCCCTGTGATCCTGCCATCATCTGAACATCTGAAAGTAGTAACTTTTTCAACAGGCCCGGTAGCGTTTGCGCTTGCCGGGCAATTGCGTTAGATTCCGGCATGATTACAGTTGAAGAAATCGGAATCGAAAAATCCCAGCTTGTGCTGGATATGGTCGGCAAGCTCCTCGACGAATTGGCGGACGACCAGAGCGCGCATGTATTCCTGAACCACGATCGGATTCGGCATTATTGGGAGCAGAATCAGGACAGGTTTACGACATTTGTTGCGATGGGCGAAAACGACCTGCCGCTGGGCATGGTAACCGTGATTGAGTCATTCGCTATCTATGCCGATGGCGCTTACGGCGTGATCAACGAACTCTACGTACAGCCGGAGTTCCGTGGCAAGAGTATCGGCAAGATGCTTCTTCAGACCGTTAAGGAATACGGAAGTATGCGCAACTGGGAGCGAATCGATGTCACCACCCCACCGGGCGAGAAATGGCAACGTGCGGAAACGTTCTACGAGCGCGAAGATTTCGTCCACACCGGCCCGAAAATGAAGTTTCTGTACTGAGGGTGTGTGCTGGGGGGGGGCAGTATTCCTGCTAAGTCAACCGCCTTGCTTGAGCATATTCGAAGAATGGGCTTGCGCTTCAAAGATCAGACGTACGGTGAGTGCTTCTTCATCACTACCAGTTTCTATGAGCACAGAAGACTGGGAGAAACAGAAGGAGTTTATGAGGCATTAGCAGATTCACTGAGGTTCTACCTCCACAAATATCATGCTCAACTTCCTGGATACGTCTTTATGCCTTCGCACATACACCTGCTACTGTTTGTCAAGGGCAATAGTCTTGCCGGATTCATGAGGGACTTCAAGAAGTACGTCGCGCAGAAGGGCGTGTCGAACTGTGGCGTAAGAGTATCACAGCTATGGGCTCCACGCTATGACCGGGTCGTCGTTTACTCGGAGACAGTTTTCCACCGAAAGCTTGAGTACATACATCGCAATCCGGTGACAGCAGGACTGGTTCTCGCGCCGGAGGAGTGGCAATGGTCATCGGCGGGGGCGTATCTGCAAAGTGAGATTGGGTGTATTCCTGTCTGGAAAGACTGGCTATTCTGATGAAGTGAATGGGCATCAGGTCACACGGTCGGTCGCACCGACCGCAGGACCTGACGCAACGGTGTAAAGCGAGAGTGCCACCTCTCTATTCAACTTCCGGTAATCCAAACTTCCTCCGATAATCATTCAGAATGAGGAGGTCAGCATTGGAGAGGTTTTCCTTGTAGCATGGCCAAAACTCCGGCTGTTGCTCTAGCATGTTAAGAACATCGCTGTTCCTTGCTAGCATGTAAAGCACTCGATCAATATCCTGATCAGGGTTCGGAAGGGTCATTTCGCGACCGATTCCTAAGGACAAAACCTGGAAGAACTCGTTTAGGCAGTTAGTTATTTCACGCAACCCGGAGAGAGAGACTGACTGTCGAAAATGACTGCCTTTAATACTACCTCCTACAATCTCCTTCGATAAATGAGCAATTCGTTTGTTTCGTAAATCCTTGATCTGTTTGCCTATTTCGCTCATTTTGCCATCGAAGTCAACTTCCCTGTGCCTATCTACAAACTTGCTCCGTTCCTTCTTGGACACCAAATTCTTTGTAATTTCATCACGAAACTCGGTAAGCTTGAGCGAATTCTTCCTTGTATCCAAGCAAACTCGGCTTGCGATTAAAACAGCACTGTCGAACATCGCCAACGTTACGTAATCCCAGAAACTGTCGCCTGATTCTCCAAACAGTGACCACGGAAACGCTGTTATTCTCTCCAAGTAGAATACATAGTGGTTAAGATCAATCAGTTCGTTCCAGAAAAGGTAGATTCGCTTGTCATACTCAGAGCGCCACACTTCTTTCAGGAGTTCCGCTCCTGCTGGCGGTGGATGCTGACGACCAATGCGGGACGTAGCTTTGCTCTTTTTCACCTAATACAACCGCTCCCTCTTAGCTAAGAACGCGTAGAGGGCTTTGTCGAACGGCATGGCAGTGTCGATCGGGTGGTAGTCGATGTTGCTCTGGCGGCAGGCGGACGCAATCGTGTCCGAGAACTCTTTCACTTTCCGCGCGAACTGCTTCTTAATCTGGTACGGTAAAGTCGAAAGCTCCTCACCCGTCTCCATGTCTTTGAAAATCGCCTCCGCACCGAAATTGAAATCACGCTCGCGTGGGTCAAGCACATGAAACACGATCACCTCGTGTTTATTGTATCGGAAGTGTCGAAGACCGGAGATGATCTTCTCAGCATCATCCAGCAGGTCAGATATGATAATCACCAGACCGCGCCGTTTGATACGCTCCGCCATCTCATGAAGCGCCGATGAGATGTCTGTGAGGTCGCTGGGTGTCTGCTGGGCAATCTCTCTCAGGAGTACATGCAAATACCCGGACTTGGAGCGCGGCGGGATGTACTGCCGGATGTTCTGATCATACGTCACCAGGCCAACAGCGTCGCGCTGGCGCAACATCATGTATGACAGCGCCCCACATAACATTCCTGCGTAGTCAAACTTGCTGAGTCGTTTGCCGGATTGGTATTTCATCGACGCCGAACAATCCAGCAGAAGATACCCCTTGAGGTTGGTCTCTTCTTCGTACTGCTTGATGTAGTACCGGTCGGTCTTGGCATACACTTTCCAGTCGACGTCGGCGATGTTGTCACCCGGCATATACTGGCGGTGTTCGGCGAACTCGACCGAGAAACCGTGATAGGGCGACTTGTGCATCCCGGCAATGAAGCCTTCCACCACCATGCGAGCGCGCAGTTCCATCCCCTTGAGCTTGGACACCGTTTCCGGTTGCAGGTATTGTCGGTAGTCAGTTGCCATCACATATCCTTGCACAGAGCGTCAC